>CAWVZX010000100.1:0-4504 GCA_963934755.1 uncultured Arcobacteraceae bacterium
ATATAGAGAGATGTCTTTATTGTTAAGAAGACCTCCAGGTCGTGAGGCATATCCAGGCGATGTTTTTTATATTCACTCAAGATTATTAGAAAGAGCAGCTAAAGTTAATGACGAATTGGGTGGTGGATCTCTTACTGCTTTGCCTATCGTTGAAACACAAGCAGGTGATGTTGCTGCATATATTCCAACAAATGTAATTTCCATTACAGATGGCCAAATATTTTTAGAAACAGATCTATTTAACTCAGGTATTAGACCTGCTATTAATGTTGGTTTATCAGTATCTAGAGTTGGTGGTTCTGCACAAATAAAAGCTACTAAACAAGTTGCTGGTACATTAAAACTTGACCTTGCGCAATTTAGAGAGCTTGAAGCATTTGCACAATTTGCATCTGATTTAGATGCTACGACTAGAGCTCAGTTAGAAAGAGGTCAACGAATGGTTGAACTATTAAAACAAGGTGTTAATAAGCCACTTGTCATTGAAAAACAAATTACTATTCTTTATGCTGGTGTTAATGGTTTTATTGATGATATCAATCCATCTGATGTTGTTAGATTCGAAAATGAATTTCACGAATTTATTGAATCTAAATATTCTAGTTTAATTACAGATTTAAATGCTAAGAAAAAAATTGATGATGACATCAAAAAAGTTCTTGGAACAGCTATAGTTGAGTTTAAAAATATATTTAAAGCTGACTAAGGAATACTATGGCTAACTTAAAAGATATTTCAAGACAAATAAAAAGTGTTAAAAATACACAGAAGACAACAAAAGCTATGAAGCTTGTTTCTTCTGCTAAGTTAAGACGAACACAGCAATTGTCAGTACAAGCAAAAAGTTATGCTTTAAAAATAAACAATATTTTATCTGAAATTGCTACTAGAATTAGTAAAGCTAAGGATGAAGATAATTTAAACAGAGCTTTTGCGTCAAATGACACCCCAAAAGTTGTAGATGTTGTTTTTGTAACTGCAGACAAAGGTCTTTGTGGCGGTTTTAATGTTACTACAATTAAGGCAGTTAGAAAACTGATTGAAGAATATACTTCAAAAGGCGCTACTGTAAGATTAAGAACAGCGGGAAGAAAAGGTATAGAATACTTTACTTTTCAGAATATTGATTTATTGGATAGTATCGTAGGTTTAACTTCTGCTCCGACATATGAAAAAGCAGCAGAATTTATTAAATGTGCTTATAAAGATTTTAATAATGGTACTACCGATAAAGTTATTATTGTATATAATGGATTTTTAAATATGCTCACACAAGAGTTAAAAATTAAAGATCTTTTACCTGTATCTCTAGTTGAAGTATCCGTTAATGAAGAATCAGGTTCAATGTTAGAGATTGAACCTGATGATGATGAAGAAATTTTAAATGAACTAACCGCTAAATATGTAGACTTTAACATGTATTATTCTTTGATTGATTCTTTAGCTGCAGAACATGGTGCGAGAATGCAAGCTATGGATAGTGCAACTAATAATGCAAGCGATAAAGTAAAAAATTTAACAGTTCAGTTTAATAAAGCAAGACAAGCAGCGATCACAACAGAATTAATCGAGATTATTTCTGGTGTTGAATCAATGAAGTAATAAAAAGGAATAAGATATATGGAAGGTAAAATAATTCAGATTATGGGTCCAGTTGTTGATGTTGAATTCGACGGATACCTACCTGCAATAAATGATGCATTAGAAGTGTCTGGTACTAAAGAAAGATTGGTACTAGAAGTAGCAGCACATATAGGTGATGGTAGAGTTAGAACTATTGCTATGGATATGACGGAGGGTTTAAAAAGAGGCACTAAAGTAGTGGCTACAGGTTCTCCAATCATGGTGCCAGTTGGCGATGAAGTATTAGGTAGAATTTTTAATGTAATTGGAGAACCAGTTGATGATGGTGCTCCAGTTTCCAAGAATGCTCCAAGAATGTCAATTCACAGAGATGCTCCTGCATTTGAAGAGTTAGCAACATCTACTGAGATGTTTGAGACAGGTATTAAAGTAGTTGATTTACTTGCTCCTTATGCTAAAGGTGGAAAAGTCGGACTATTTGGTGGTGCTGGTGTTGGTAAAACAGTTATTATTATGGAGCTTATTCATAATGTTGCTTTTAAACATGATGGTTATTCAGTATTTGCTGGTGTTGGTGAGAGAACAAGAGAAGGAAATGATCTTTACTACGAGATGAAAGATTCTAATGTATTGGATAAAGTCGCTTTATGTTATGGACAAATGAGTGAGCCTCCTGGCGCTAGAAATAGAATTGCACTTACTGGTCTTACAATGGCAGAGTACTTTAGAGATGAAAAAGGCCTTGACGTACTTATGTTTGTTGATAATATTTTTAGATTTGCACAATCAGGTACTGAAATGTCAGCTCTTCTAGGAAGAATTCCCTCTGCAGTTGGTTATCAGCCTACACTTGCACGAGAAATGGGTGCTTTACAAGAGCGAATTACTACGACTAAAAAAGGTTCCATCACTTCTGTTCAAGCTGTTTATGTACCTGCAGATGATTTAACCGATCCAGCTCCAGCTTCTGTATTTGCTCACCTTGATGCAACTACAGTTCTTAACAGAAAAATTGCTGAAAAAGGTATTTATCCAGCGGTTGATCCATTGGATTCTACATCAAGAATTTTAAGTGCTGATGTATTAGGTGATGAACATTACTCAACCGCGAGAGGTGTTCAGTCACTTTTACAAAAATATAAAGATTTACAAGATATTATTGCAATTCTTGGTATGGATGAATTATCAGAAGCTGATAAACTTGTTGTTGAAAGAGCTAGAAAAGTTGAAAAATTCTTATCTCAACCATTCTTTGTTGCTGAAGTATTTACAGGAAGTCCTGGTAAATATGTTGAACTTTCTGATACTATTAAAGGTTTCAAAGGTATTTTAGATGGTTCTTATGATCATATGCCAGAAAATTCATTTTATATGGTTGGTGGAATCGATGAAGCAATAGCTAAAGCTGAAGGTATGAAAGCTTAGTAAGCTTGAAGGGTAAAAATATGGATACAATAAAATTGTCAATAGTTACACCAAACGGCGAAATCTTTAACAGTGATGTTAAATCTGTAACTCTTCCTGGAAAAGAGGGAGAGTTCGGAGTTTTACCAAATCACTCTTCACTTGTAGCAGCATTAACTGTTGGTGTAATTGAAATAGAAAAAATGGATGCCTTAAAAGAACTTGTTGCTATTAACTGGGGACATGTAAAGGTTTCTGAAGATTCTGTAGAGATTTTAGTTGATGGTGCAGTTTCCTTGTCTTCTGGGGATGATGAATCAAATATTTCTGCAAAATTAGAATTAGCTAAAGAGCTAGTGAATTCTGTTAAAGACTCAAATGTATCTATGGCTGCAGTTGAATCTAAAATAAATTCTTTTAAATAAAGATTAATATGATTGATATAATATTAAATTATTTGAATGATAGTAGTGCTATATCTATAGGGGTATTAGTATTACTATCAATCTATTTTATAATGATTTTCTGGATTTACTTCTATAAATATTTACAATTAATTGGATATATTTCAACAGAAATTCATAATTTAAATTCCTTATTATCTAGAGAATCGAAGATTAATCCATTATCTAGAATTGGACAATGTTTACATAATACGCCTGTTTCTAAAGAGCTTTTAAATGTATGTGAGATTTCCTTAGTTAGAGATGCTAGCACTGGTATCTCATGGTTGTCAATAGTCTCATCTACCGCACCATTTATAGGTTTATTTGGTACAGTAGTTGGTATTTTAGAATCATTTGCAAAATTTTCTACAGCAAGTAAAGTTAGCTTTTCTGTTATAGCTCCTGTGATCAGTGAAGCATTGGTGGCTACAGCAGCTGGAATTTTCGTTGCCATATTTGCATACACTTTCCATCAAATCCTTACGCGAAAGGTTTACGAGTTTAATACTTATATTAAATCTCAAATTGACATTATTATTGCAAGAAATTAATTATGTATGATTATGAACAAAAACCAGATTTGAATATCACTCCTCTTGTAGATGTTATGCTGGTATTACTAGCCATACTAATGGTTACAGCACCAGTATTAGAATACGAAGAAAATATTAACCTACCTAAAGGTAGTAAATCTCAACAATTACAAGAACTAAATAAAATAGACATATCCATTAATAATACAGGAGAAGTTATTGTTAATACAAAAAAATACAAATTTGTAAATTTTGCTGATAATTTTATTTTGTATGCTAAAAATAAAAATAGAGATACTAGTGTGCATATTAGAGCTGATAAAAGTTTAAAATATGAAGATGTTATTTATATTTTAAAGTCAGTTAAAGAAGCTGGTTTT
Organism: uncultured Arcobacteraceae bacterium; assembly: GCA_963934755.1. GTDB lineage: Bacteria > Campylobacterota > Campylobacteria > Campylobacterales > Arcobacteraceae > JAIOSF01. The sequence goes on from CAWVZX010000100.1 coordinate 4,348, forward strand.
TTTAAAGTTGCACTAATAACAGATGGATAATAAACAAGAATTTATTTATTCAGCATTAGCATCTTTAGCAATCTATATAATTTTAATTTTGTCTTTCTTGGTTTATATACAAAGCAATGAAGTAACAAAAATTAATTCTGCTGTTAAAAAAACAATT
>CAWVZX010000101.1:0-4461 GCA_963934755.1 uncultured Arcobacteraceae bacterium
ATTCTTCAATTTTGACTTTATGTGTATCTAATACTAGAGGGATATTATATACTTCTTGTTTTTGCTTTTCGATATTAACGATTGCTTCATCTAAAGTATTTTCTTTATCAATCTGCTGTTGATACTCTTCACTTAAATGAATTTTATTAAATATACCTTCTTTACTAAGCTCAGATTTTACTGAATCAACTTCTTCAAATTGATTTTGTGTATCACTATTTGAAATTAAACGAATTATCAAAACTGTAATAATAAATAATAATACAAGTCCAAAACCTAACATAATGTATTTTTTCTTATTATTATCTTTTGGAGTGTCTAGTATTAAGTCTTCTATATTATCACCTTGAGAATAACTTACAAAAGGTCGATTTAGAAATTCTGAATTATTTTCGCTTGATTCCATATTCATATAATTTTGCCGCTGGTTTATAGATGCATTTTTAAACTCTTCTGATTTTCTTTCTTCATAATTTAAGCGTTCCTTCCCATCTACTGTATCTATATTCTTTATAAATTCTCTATCATCTTCCATGACGCTCTCCTTTAATTAAATAATGTTTTCAATAAGTTGATTTTGTATAAATAACAAAATTTTGTGCTAATACTTTCAATTCATTTTTTACTGATAATTGAAGTTCAGTATTATTAATATCATCTAAAACATCAGCAATTTTATTTGCAATAATCTCAAATTCCTTTTCTTTCATTCCTCTAGAAGTTAGTGCAGGACTTCCTACCCTTATACCTGAAGTTACAAAAGGACTTCTAGTTTCTCCTGGAACTGTATTCTTATTTACTGTAATACCAGCATTTCCTAAAGCAGCATCTGCTTCTTTACCTGAAAAACCTTTATTTAAAAATGACACAAGAACAAGATGATTATCTGTACCATCAGATACTAAATCATATCCTCTTTTTACAAGCACTTCACCTAATACTTTTGCATTTGCTTTTACTTGTTTTGAATATACTTTCCATGAAGGATCTAGAATTTCTTTAAATGCAACAGCTTTAGCAGCAATAACATGAACAAGGGGTCCACCCTGAAGACCTGGGAAAATAGCAGAATTTAATTTTTTTGCAATATCTTCATCATTACACATAATCATTCCGCCTCTTGGGCCTCTTAATGTTTTATGTGTAGTAGTTGTAACAACATCAGCATAAGGAAATGGTGACATATGCTCATCAGCAGCAACTAAACCAGCAATATGTGCGATATCAGCAAATAATATAGCACCAACTTCATCTGCAATTTCTCTAAATTTTTTGAAATCAATTTCTCTGGCATATGCAGAAGCTCCACAAACAATAATTTTTGGTTGAACAATTTTAGCTATATCCATAACTCTATCATAGTCAATTCTACCATCAAGCTCAACACCATAATAAAATGCAGAGTAATTTTTACCAGAAAAAGATGGCTTAGAACCATGAGTAAGATGACCACCATGAGAAAGATCCATACCTAAAATTTTATCTCCAGCTTTAAGAAGTGCTGCATATACTGCACCATTTGCTTGAGATCCTGAATGTGCTTGAACATTTGCATAACTACATCCAAAAATTTCACATGCTCTATGTATTGCTAATTGTTCCACTTGATCTGCAAATTCGCATCCACCGTAGTATCTTTTATATGGATAGCCTTCTGCATATTTATTTGTAAAAACTGATCCCATAGCTTCCATTACTGCAGTCGATGTAAAGTTTTCGCTTGCAATCATTTCAAGATGATTAGTTTGTCTTTCTAATTCATTTTCTACCATAGCATATACTTCTGGATCTGCACTTTGTAAATTATTATTTTTTATAAACTCTGTATTTTCAATCATATTGTTCCTTTTATATATTATTTTTATTTAATGTCTTCATCAGCATGAAGATCAATTTCTTGATGGATTGGCTTCATTGCAGGAAATAAAAGAACATCCCTAATACTATGTTGATTTGTCAACATCATTACTAATCTATCAATTCCTATACCTTGACCAGCTGTTGGAGCCATTCCGTAAGATAATGCATTGACAAAATCAACATCCATCTCATGTGCTTCATCATCACCACTTTCTTTTGCATCCATTTGACCTTCAAATCTTTTTAATTGATCAATAGGATCATTTAACTCAGAAAATGCATTTGCTATCTCTTTTCCAGCTATAAATAATTCAAATCTATCAGTTAAATGAGGTTGCTCATCATTTCTTCTGGCTAATGGTGAAATTTCAACTGGATATTCTGTTATAAATGTTGGGTTAATAAGTTTAGTTTCAACAAATTCATCAAATAATTTGCCTTGAAGTTGTCCTATATTCATTGAAGAATTCACATCTATATTTTTCATTTGACAAAATGCTAAAATTTTATCTTTATTTATTGTAATATCAGAAGGCACTCCACCAATTTTGCTTAATGATTCAATCAGAGGTATCTCTGTAAAATTTTTAAAATCAATTTCTAAATCACCATATGGTAAATTCGTAGGTAAATTCAAGTGTTCAAATAGGTATTCAAAGTACTCTTTTGTGATAATGATTAAATCTTTATAAGTCTTATAAGCCCAGTAAAATTCTATTGAAGTAAATTCTGGATTATGTGTAGCGTCCATACCTTCATTTCTAAAACATCTGTTTATTTCGAATACTGCTTCAAACCCACCAACAATTAATCTTTTTAAGTATAGCTCAGGAGCAATTCTTAAAAATCTTTCAACACCTAAAGCATTATGTTGCGTTGTAAATGGTTTAGCATTAGCTCCACCTGCAATTGGGTGCATCATTGGAGTTTCAACTTCTAAGAAACCCTTCTCTTCAAAAAATCTTCTTGTTAATGATACCACTTTACTTCTAATATGAAAGGTTTTTTTTACCTCACTATTCATAATTAAATCTAAATATCTTTGTCTATATCTAAGTTCTTTATCTTGTATTCCATGATATTTAGCAGGCAGTGGAGAAATCGCTTTTGTAAGAATTGTACATGCAGATACATGCAAGGATAATTCACCTTTGCCTGTAATAAAAGGAAAACCTGTAACTTCAACGATATCACCTACTTCAATTAATTTTTTAAAGACAGTATTATAAAAACCTTCAGGAAGATTATCTCTACTGACATAAATTTGTAACAAACCACTTTCATCTTCAATTTTCAAGAAACTTGCTTTTCCCATAAGTCTATAAAATTTGATTCTACCAGCTACTATATAAATTCTATTTTCATCTCTTTTATCTTCTTTTGAACCAATATCACTATTTACATTTATAAATTTTTCGATAGTGGTATTTCGATTTGATTCATTTGTGTATGGGTCAAATCCAGCTTCTCTTAAATCTTCTGCTTTTTGTATTCTTTGCTGTATATATTTATTTTCAAACAATTTTACTTATCCTTCTAATATGTTATTTATTTTGACACTCTGCACAAAAACCAAATATTTGCATAGTGTGCTTTGTTATTTTAAAACCTTTCTGAAAAGCAATCTCTTCTTGTTTCTTTTCTATCTCATCATCTAAAAATTCTACTATCTTATCGCATGAAGTACAAATAATATGATCATGATGTGTACTTGTATTTCCTTCATATTTTTTACCTTCTTTTCCAAAAGATAATGATGATATAAGATTAACTTCTTCTAAAAAATTTAATGTTCTATATACTGTAGCTATTCCTATTTTTTGATCGGGATATTTTTCTTTTACAATATCCAAAACTTCTTCTGCATTTAAGTGATCATCAATATTTGATAAAATTTGAAGTATTATAGCTCTTTGTTCAGTATATTTCATACCTTTATTTTTTAAAACAATTTTTAGATCTTCTATAACTTTGTTCCTATTGTTCTGCATTAATTGTACCTTCTGATTGTCTTTTTAGTTCAATTGCTTTTTTTTCTAACTCTTCTATAGAAATTTCAACAATACTTTCTTTTGTTGCATCAACCACAACATCTATTATCTTCTTTGTAACTTCTTCTTGAAAATCACTTGTGTCTAATTTAATGATATAACTACCAGTTTTAATTAAAATTGGAAACATAATACTGTTTTCTAATTTTGGTTTAAATTGTGCTACAGCGTATGCTATTATTGAAAATAATAAAAATATTTTTCCAGCTCCAAATACAAAACCTAATAATCTATCAAAAAAACCTAAACCACTCATTTTGAATACTTTTTCTAATATTAAACCTAATATATATGCAATAATCCAGAATGTAGCCAACGCTAGAATAAATCCAGCCAAGAGCAATGTATTCTCATTTTGTATTGGTATTATTTCATTTATAATTTCCCCAACATCATTTGATAATCTAGAAGCTATAAATACTCCACCAATTATTCCTACTAATGCAAAAAATTCTTTTGTGAAACCTCTAAAAAGACCTTTAAGTCCTAAAACTGTTACAAGTGTAACTACTACCAAATCAAAAATATTCATATCTTCCATAAAACTACC
>CAWVZX010000102.1:0-4431 GCA_963934755.1 uncultured Arcobacteraceae bacterium
GTATCATAGTATCCTACCATAGTACGATTATAATAACTCCAAGCGATACTTGCTAGTAATGCAGATATAAGTCCCACCTCAAGTTTAACAATTTTTTTAGCAATAAGCATAATAGGGATTACTATAAGTGAAGAAAAAAATGCAGGCATATAAAATAAAATGCTCTCAAAAGACACAGGTAAAATCATGGCTATCCAAGCAGTAAGTTTAGATACAGCACTTGTAAAAGGTGAAAGATCGTTGGTATTTTCAGTCACACCAGCTAAGATATCTCTAGCTCCCTCTGCATAAAAATAACCATCGTTGGTATTTATTATAAACTCCCCATTAAATTTAAACTGCTCAGTATTTGAAAACTGGTCTACCCAAATAAGTCGTATAGAAATACTAAAAGCAAAAGCTAGAAATATGTATAAAATTGTTTTTTTATTTTGTGTCAATGTCATGTGGCTCATTTCTTATATTTATTGTTTTATTTATTTAACTGATGATCAAACTCAGGAACTATCTCTTGTAATTTTTTTACTTTATCGCTACAGGCTAAGAGCTCATAGATTTTGTCATTTAATGTATCTATATCAAAAATAGTTGCACTTGCAACAGTAATAGACTCGTACTCTGTTTTTTTATCACTATCATTTATAAGTAATTCTTCATATAGTTTTTCGCCCGGTCGCAAGCCACAAAACTCTATGCTGATATCAGTACGGCCTGATAGAGAGATCATTTTTTGTGCCAAATCTACTATCTTGATAGGCTTACCCATATCCAAGATAAATATCTCAGCACCTTTGGCTATTGCACCTGCTTGTAATACTAGTTCGCAGGCTTCAGGTATGAGCATAAAATATCTTGTTATATCTGGATGAGTCACTGTGATATTTTTGCCTTGTTCGATTTGAGACTTGAACTTAGGTATAACACTTCCACTACTTCCTAATACATTTCCAAATCGTACTGCAACTATCTCTGTATCTTTTGAGTCTACATTTTGAGCGTATAGTTCGCATATTCGTTTTGTGGTACCCATAACATTTGTAGGACGTACAGCTTTATCTGTAGAAATCAAAACAAATTTTTCTACTTGATATTTGATAGCTACATCGATACAGTTTTTTGTACCCATAATATTATTAGAAATACCTTCTAATATATTGTCTTCTACTAGTGGCACATGTTTATATGCGGCTGCATGTATGACTATCTGTGGTCTGTGTTTTTCAAAAGTTGTCTCTAAATACTCTTTATTTGTCACTGTTTGCATAATAGATACTATTTTTGTATTAAAAGTATTATTATTTAATTCATCTGTTACTTGATACAAATTGAACTCACTATGGTCTAAAAGTATTAGCTTTTTAGCTCCGAACTTTTGGCACTGTCTACTGATTTCACTTCCTATACTACCACCAGCCCCAGTAATTAGTACAAGCTTATTTTTAATAAAAGACTCGATGAGTTTAGTATCAAGATCTTGTGGGTGTCTAGCAAGTAAATCCTCTACAGAGATATCTTTTAACTGTGTAGAAAAATCTTTGTCTCTGAGTATTTTTTCTAAAGATGGCAAAACTTGTATCTCTTTAAAGTATGAGTGTAATTCTTCATATATTTCATTGATTCGTTTTTTTGAAGCAGATGGCATCGCGATAACTAAAAGTTCAAATTTATTATTCCCAAGTCTTTTTTTTAACTCTTTAGTCGAAATAATTCTCACAGAATCTATGCTTCTTCCTTGAACAATAGCATCATCATCACAAAAGTAACGTATCTTATACTCTGAGTTAGTGAACTCTTCATCAAGTTTGATACCGGCTTTTCCAGCACCATAAATAACTGCTAGTTTTGTTTTTGTTACTGTATTTCTATTTACTAAATAATAATAAGAGTACATTATAAAGTTAATGCTAAAAATATATAAAAATAATTCACTAGCAAGTAAAGCGAATCGAAACTCACCATGATAGTATGGTGCATAGAGTAAAAAAGGAACGATATATACAATACTTTTCAACAAAAATGTTTTTTGAGTAGCCTTGCTCCAAGATAAAGAATAGTCCTTAAATATAAAGGTAGAAGCGAGTATTCTTAAGATGATAATACAAGCTACAATGTTCATATCAAAAGGAAGATGAAAGATGAAAAAGGTCCAAGCGAATGTAAGAGTAGTAAGAGTTATAATCACTATAAAGTTTAATATTTTTTTATCTAGAAAATTAATGATTGTATTCCTTTAGTTTCATTTTTCGTATTATACACAATAAAAACAAATCAAAACTTATTTCACTTAAGAATAATGATACTTTTAGTCAAATTTATCGTATCATTTAACTAAAAGACTTTTTATTATCTACAAATCTCATAATACTATACAAAAATATCAAAGATACGAAAAAAGCACTATATACATCGCTCATAAAATAAACGATACAAAAGAGTATGATATTTACACCCATAGAGTAGTTAGTTACTTTAAAATGGCTCCAGCCACTTTGTGTGAGTCTTTGATAAGCATGTTTTTTATGTGCTTGGCTTAGTTTTTCACCATTGAGTTTTCGTCGTATTAAAGTAAGTGTAGCATCGAACCAAAAAAGACCAAATAGTATTATCCATATCCAAAGATTTGTAGGCTCTTGATTTGTATAATACATAGTAAAGATAGCGACATTATACCCCAACAGTGTACTACCAACATCTCCCATAAATATTTTAGCCTTCTTATAATTCCAATACAAAAAGCCTAAAACAGCTACAGACAATACTATAAAATGGCTTCCACCAAAGAGTAAAAAGCCAGCGATACTTAAAAATAATACTTCGCTTCCAGCATAGCCATTGATTCCATCTAAAAAGTTATAAAGATTTATAAACCAAATAATAGCCACGAATGCCACTAAATTAGTGATGATTTGATTTTGTATACTAAAAAAGCCAAAATCTAAACTACCAAGACCTCCAAGAGATACTATACCAGCAATAGCGACACTTGCTTGCATAAGAAGTCTCACTTTTGGACTTAAGCCATAAATATCATCAAAAAAACTCACCACAGATATGATCACCCCAAAAACAAGTGCATAAAATAGCATAGGATCGATCTCATTTATAAAGTACAGATATCCAAGCCCTATAAACCAAGTCAAAGACAAAGCAATTCCTCCACCATGAGGAGTGGCAACAGTATGTGAACTTCTCTCATTTACCTCATCTAAAAGTTCATTTTTGATGTAATGATTTTTTATGAGATATGTAAGCGTAAAAGACAGTAACAGAAGGATTAGATATATCATTTTACTTCATCTTTAATCATAAAGCTTATACCCTCTTCTGCACTAAAAGGATTTTTTAGATTTAGTTTTTTTCGTGTGATACTACTATCTACTTCAAGACTTTCGTAGAGTCTTTTGTGAAATGATGGTTTAATAAGTTTTAATAAACTTTCAAAAAATGGTATTTTTAAAAGTCTTACTTTTTTATCTAAATTTTTTGCTATAAGTCCAATAAGTTTAGTGGTACTCATTGGCTCATCGTCACTTGCTAGAAATATACCTGATTGATTTTGTTCTATGATAGTATCGACTAGATGAGAAAGATTGCCAATATATACCATACTTCGTTTATTTTGAATATTTCCAAATGGTAAAATAGGTACTTTATTTACAAGATTTATTAGGGACTTTATATTTGCTCTTACTTCATAGCCATAAACTATAGGAGTTCTTATCATACTGATTTTAAAGTTCTTATCTTCTAGTTTCGCCAACTCTTGCTCTGCTTTTAGTTTACTTTTACCATATTCATCTTCTGGTATGCAAATAGTATCTTCAGTATATTTAATATTTGTTTCTTCGCCATACACTTTAACAGTACTCATAAAAATGAACTGTTTTACCCCCGATACTTTTGCTTTTTGGGCTAATAGTAAAGTTTGCCTTACATTTACTTTTTCATACTCTTCTTTGGTTGCGCCACCCATTTGATGAACAAGGGCAGAAAGATGAAAAACTATGTCTGTATGTCTTAACTCTAGATTGTTTATATCATCATTTAAAAAGCTAAAAGTTTTTATATTGTATTTATTTTGATACTTATTTATAAAATATTTTCCGATGAATCCATTTGAGCCTGTGATTAATACATTCATTATTTTTCTTTTGACATTAGTACAAATAAAGAGTTTATAGTTTTATTTTTATCAAAAATAGTATTTGTCAACTCTTCACAATTTTTAGTTAATTTATCTTTATCTTTGTCATCTAGTGATATTGCTTCTGTAAATATTTGTTTTATTTTATCTAAATCATTAGGAGAACTAATGTACCCTAAATTGTTTTCTTTTATTATATCCGCAGCCTCACCGTTTAAGATAGCTAGTATAGGTTTACCAACAGCTATATAAGTTTGAGTTTTAGCAGGAATAGTAAGTGAAAATAT
>CAWVZX010000103.1:0-4423 GCA_963934755.1 uncultured Arcobacteraceae bacterium
TTCTTCTAGAAGTTTATTTATTTTACTAGCAAGTTCTTCATCTGCTAAAAGACTAAATTTATCATACATTTTATCTCTTATTAATGGATATAGCATATTAATAAGAATGATTACTGAAAAGATAAATAGAAAACCATATATCCACCAAGATGAAAAAGTATCAATAATATATGTAAGTCCAGCTATAACTAAACTCCCGAATACTAAAAAAAGTACTCCGTTTTTTATAGTATCTTTTATAAATAATGATGGTGTCATATTTGAAAACTCATATTTTTTATCAAGTTTAAATATTTTGTAAAGATCAAAAGGTAAAGCTAAAATCCAATTAATGATTATAAATAAATCTACAAATATAACCGCTTTTTGCCAACTAGTAAATGAATTTGTTAATTCATCTAAAGCAACAAGACCAAAACTAATCCATGCGAAAAATAAAATAAAATCATAAAAGATACTTAATAGAGACATTTTCTGAGATTCCACACTATAGTCTCCAGCAACTTTAAATTTTGCTGGTGTTAATATAACAGGATTTTGTAATCTAGCTTTTTCTACATAATTTATTTGCATAAATACAGTATATACATTTATAAAAAAATATATACAGTACCCAGCTATTACGATTTCTAACATTTCATTATTTCCTTCATTATTATAGATATTTAGTTTTCAGTCTTATTATATCTAAAAAAAATCAAAGTGAAAATAAAGCAGTATCTACACTTCCATTATTTATTAAATTTTATTAAAAATAATTTTTATTTGCGATATTTTCTATAAATACGGTTGCATAACTACTCTTAGGCAAGGTAAACTCTAGTATCATAGAATTGTATTGGGCATTAAATTTATTTTTAATATTTTCAGGTTTTATCCAGGCATCTCTTCTGTAGCCTTTTTCATGAATAAATAAATCATCAAATTCTTCTTCTATAGCTCTAGCTTCACCCTTAGCTCGAAGGATATCTCTTCCAGGAAGAAGTCCTGTGATAACTGTTCTATCATGTAAATTGAATATATCACCCTTAATTGCAATAAGTTTATTACTCCTCTCTTCTTTAGATATTTCTAGTCGTTTTGCAAGCCAGGCATTAAAAAAATAACTCTGATAAGCTAACTTCATAAACTTATCTAGTTTTTTATCTCTTAAAAGCTCTTCCCCGTAAGCAATTCTCTTAGATTTTTCAAAATTATCTTCTTTCCCAAATCTCTGATATCCAAAATAATTCGGCATACCATGCTTTTGAATTTGAGATATTGTTTGATAAATTAATGGTAAGGTCTTGGGATCAATATCTTTTAAATTTATTTTAAATGTATTACCCTGTAAATCGCCAATTTTAAGTTTTTGATCATGAATAAATGTTTCTATAACTTGAATAAATTTACTATTTAAGTGTTTATAATTTTTACTTTTAATAAAAGGTATACTTATATATTGTGTCGTTGTAGCATTCTTATCTTTTAATCCTGCATATCCGATTAAGTGTTCATCAATATCTAATGTTTCAGAAATAATAGATAAAAGTTCCCAAGTAGAGGTAAACTGTTTTTTTATTCGTAATATTAAAAAACTTCCTTTTCCTTTAAACCTTATATTTGGTATTTCATCAACGATAAAATCATATTTGTTTTGTTTAAATGAAAAATTTAATGGCTCGTGTGTTTGTAAAAATATTCTTTGTGTCTGCATAAACGAAGTATACAGTTAAATTACTTTAACAGTATACATTGAGTTATTGAATTGTGATTGTACTTTGTTTTGCCATTATTGGTTTTTCTTTTGATAATTGTAATAGTTTTAATTGTTGGGATTTAGTTATTACTTCACTTTTTAACAACTCACCCAAGATAGCACTTGTAGTTCTTTCTAGTTTTGAAGATATTTGAAATATTTGTATATCTTTATTAAACATACTCTTTGCTTTGACTTTATCTTCTAATGTCCACTTAAGTCCACTATTTTTAGCTTTACCATCTTCTTCGTTTCTTTCTTGTCGTACTATTTGTTTATATTCTATTTGCATTTTTGATACTTTTGTTTTCTTAGTAGATTTAATATTTTTCAAGTCCTCTCTAGCCTCTTTAATTCTAGTATTTAGAAGTTTTTCAATATCTTTTGCCATAAGATAATGAAAGTTTTCACTATCTTTTACTATTACTTTTTTAGCTCTTGTTACTGCCACATAAAATAAATTAAATTCATCTATTAGTTCTTGGTTTGCTAGATAGTTTTGTTCTTCTTGAAACTCTTTTAAATTATTACATCCAAAATCAACTATTAAATCTGCAAAATCAATAAAATCGTCAGCTATAGTCACTTTGTCCCATTCTAAACCTTTTGCTGTATGAGCTGTAGTTAAAAATAGTATTTCTGTTATTCTTTTATCAAATCCATTAGTTGTTCTATTTTTCCATGCAGTGAAAAATTTATCTGAAATATCTTTCAATTCAAAAAGTTTTTTTTTGTATTCTTTTGCCATTTTTAAAGCAGCCTTTAACTCGTAATCATCTACTTCATTTGCATAATCAAAAATATCTTCTTCATTTCTAAAATCTTTTAAAAACCTATTTCTTCTAACTTCATCTTTTTTATTTGTTAAGATATAATGAACTTCAATAGTAAGATTAAATATCTCGTTTGGGTCACGAACTGTTACAAATGGTTTTCGATTTTCGATTCTATTTGAAATAATGGATATGAGTTGGGCATTTGTTCGAGATATATAGCCATTTGTTTCGATTTCTAAATTTTTATTATCTTTTAAAGTATCAATAATTACAGATTCATTTTTAAAGTTTTTGAGTAATAAATTTGCGTAATTTGCAATATCTTTATTAAATCTAAAGCTACAAGAAAGATACAGTTTTTTATCTGATTTTATTTTACTAAGTGCATTTTTACTACCGCGAAAAGAGTATATTTGCTGATGCTCATCGCCTACATATATTTTTACTTTTGAGCTTAGTGCTTCAAATATACCAAGTGTCACCTCATTTGTATCTTGTACTTCATCGAGCATAATAATATCATAGTTAAATTGCTGTATTTGTTGCGTAGAAATCAATAAATAATAATATTTCAAATAAAAAGAATGTGTTGGGTTCATTTTAGAAATAAGCATTTTATCAAACATATTTTTTGCTGTTTTATGTTCTATATCGCTAGCTCCAATTTCACTTTTTGTTGTATTACAATAGTTATCAAATATTTTCATTGCACCTAATGCTTGATTATAAGTTATCTCAAATTCTTTGGAAATATCAATTGCCCTGTAGCTTGTAATTTTATTTAAATCAATTTGTGTATTTTTTTTAATTGCCCCAAATGCTAGTCCATGAGTTGTTTTAACATTAGTATTACTTGGAAAGATGGAAGTTGCTTCATTCTTTATAGCACTATTAAAAGCTAAATATAGTATCTTTTTGTCTTTATATGTTTGTGCTATGAGTTTTAAAGTACTTGTCTTACCAGTACCTGCAAATGCATTAATCTTTATACTTCTATATTTTTTAACCGATTCTAAAATCTCTTTTTGCTGTTTTGTGATATTCATAGTTGCATTCTATCCAATTTTATATAATCTACTAAAAACATTACAATTTGTCACTAATATACTGCCCTAAGCAAAACAAACAACTTTTTGTAAAGTTTAATTCCTAAAATAGTAAAATTAAACAAAATAGGATATAAAATAGATTTAACGAGAGTGTAAAGTAAACTCCTATAATAAAATAATGGAAATATGGATATTTGCTAAACTAGTAAATAGAATAATTACTTTAAGATATCTCTCGACACTCAAATATTCTTACTATTGATAATAGACCTTAAAAATTTATTCTTATTTTGCTATTATGTTTTATGGATTATTTTTATTTATTTTTTATTGCATTCTTATCTGCTACTGTCTTCCCTTTAGGCAGTGAAACTTTATTATTATATTACTTATCGTTAGATTTTAATATTTTTTTATTATTTATTCTAGCAACAGTTGGTAATACAATAGGCTCTTTAGTAAACTACTATATTGGTCTTAAGGGTGAAAAGTTTCTTGTACGAAAAAAAATTCTTAAAAAAGAGAAAGTTTTAAAAACAAAAAGAATATTTGATAAATATGGAGGATATACTTTATTGTTTTCTTGGGTACCTATTATCGGTGACCCAATTACTATAGTTGCAGGAATGTTATTATATAATGTAAAGAAATTTATTTATCTTACTCTTATTTCTAAAGGGATACGATATTTTTTTGTTATCATGAGTTATTATTTATATACAAATAACTAACTCAAAATTTATTATACTTATTTAGTGAATATTTGATATCTTTTATTTAGTTCTTTGTAAACACTTTCATAAGACATATCATCACACTCTTTTAAAATAGCAAGCATAACAACATTATCTTCATCACCA
>CAWVZX010000104.1:0-4379 GCA_963934755.1 uncultured Arcobacteraceae bacterium
CTGTTCTTTTAACAGCTTCTATAATTGAAGCAACTGAACGATCAAGAACTCTATGATCGTAGGCTTTTAACTTTAATCTAATTTTTTCCATTTTTTTCCCTTTAAAGAACTCATTAGAACTAATACAAAATCATGTGATTTCTATCACTCTAACCAATGTTGGAACGCGTATTATATCTTTTAATTAGTAAAATGTCAATATATATGGTAGTTTATTTAAGATTATAATGTTTTTACTTCCTTGTTAAAAGGAAGTAAAAACATTACTGTAAGATTTAATTTTTATTTATTAAATGATGATGAAATTATAGATAGAAATTCATCTTTTGTTTTTTTCTCTTTTTTAAAAATACCTCTTAATGCTGAAGTAATTGTAGTAGAGCAAATTTTTTGAACACCTCTCATCTCCATACACATATGTCGTGCATCAATTACAACTGCAACACCTTTTGGATTCAGTGCCTCATTAATTGCATCTGCTATTTGCTCTGTTAATTGTTCTTGTATTTGTAATCGTCTAGCAAATACATCTACTACTCTAGGAATTTTCGACAATCCGATAACTTTACCATTTGGTATATAAGCAATATGTGCTTTACCTATTATTGGTAACATATGGTGTTCGCAAGTTGAGTATAATTCTATATCTTTAATGATAACCATTTCATTATTTGTACTTCTGAATAAGGCTGATTGGATTATCTCTTTAGGATCCTGGTTATATCCACTGCACATAAATTCCCAAGCTTTTTTTACTCTTTTTGGTGTGTCCTTGAGACCCTCTCTATTTGGATCTTCACCTATATGTTCCAATATTTTTTTTACAGAATTTTCCAATTTTGTCCTTTATTTTATGTAGTATGCATTTTTATAGATTATATAAACTATTATTTTTAATGTATTTTATTTTGAAATTATAACTAAAAGATTTAAGACTATGATTAAATAAGTGGAGCTTCAGATAGGAGTCGAACCTACGACCTGCTGATTACAAATCAGCTGCTCTACCAACTGAGCTACTGAAGCAACATTATTAATTTTGATTTTGAAATGGAGCGGGAGACGAGACTCGAACTCGCGACAATCTGCTTGGAAGGCAGAGGCTCTAGCCAACTGAGCTACTCCCGCTTTAAATAGTTACAAACTAAAAGTGGTGGGTCCAGAAGGACTCGAACCTTCGACCACTCGGTTATGAGCCGAGTGCTCTAACCAGCTGAGCTATGGACCCGTTCTAAGCTAGTCATCTTTTGTTTGTAGACGGAATTATAATAAATTTATAATTAAGATTACCTTAAAAATTTAGAAATGTATTAATTTATGAACTTAAACTTTTACAACAATAGTGCTATATGGGTTGTATAGAACATTTGCTCTTGTTTGTATTTTTACATTTCTTCTTTGAGTATAGTCTACACTGAATGTTCCTCCAAAATCACTAGAAAATTTTGCACATATTTTAGCGGCTTCTATTATTAATTTTTCGGGAACAGTTTTTTTTGCATTTGAAATAATAACATGAGAAGAAACTTGATCTTGTAGATGAAACCAATAATCACTTGCTCGACTATTTTCTAACAAATATATATTTTCTCTTTCATCACGCCCCAGCATAATCTTATATCCATCAATAAAAAAACTTTTGTATAGGTTTTCTTTTTTTGTTTTTTTCTGATTTTTATCTTTTTTAGGCATATAAAATTCAATTTCATCTTTAGTATTTAGATTTTTTATAATTGATGTTAATCTATTATAAAATTCTAATTTTTGTGTTAAATTTGTTTCTTCTATATGCTGGTTTTTGATTTTTTGTTTTGATTTTTTTGATTTTGCGAATAGATATTTAGATTCTTTTAATTTAACATTTTTTTCGTACCCCTCAAAGTTATATAAATCAGTCAATATATCGCTTGCTTCTTTATTGTATTTCAGTGCATTTATTTTTAATAAATCAATATTCTCTAAAGCATTTAATATTTTTTGAATTTTTATAATATCTTTGTTGAGTTGCGTAATTTTTTGTTTTTGAATATTTTCTAATTCTTTTAGTTCTTTATTTTTATAAATATCAAGTAAATAGCTATCTATATCCTCTATACTATTCTCTTCGAATAAAAAATCAGGTTTTGCTAATGCATCAAGTTTTATTCCTACTTTAACCATTCTTATAGATGACCACTCATCTATATGTCGTAATGCTTCTAAAATAATATTATTTTCATCTAATATTATAATATTTGTATTTTTCCCTGTAAATTCCATGTGTAATATTGTAGTTTCAGTTTTATATGAACTTTTACTTTCTACTTCTATATTTATTATTTTATCATTATTTAAAAGTTCTATATTTTTAATATTACTAGAGGTAAATCGCTTATGTAGTAAGACATCAAAGGGTGCATTAAAATCTTTTTTAATGTTTTGATTATTATCTTTTTTATATACATTTCCATCCCCTTTTGGAAGATCAAAGTAATATATATTTTGATTGTTAAATTCAATTTTTATAGTATTGTTATCTATTCGTTTTATATATTTTATGTTTTTATAATTATTTAAATGCTTTACGAGTTCTTTTAATATGTAATATTTCATGAGCCATTATAACATATTATTGAATTATTCTAAGAAATTTACTCAGCAGATTATGGCTATTATTATTTAGATAAAAAAAGGGATGCATTATATTGCATCCCTTTTTTATTTAAAAGTGTAAGTTAGACTTTTAAGGCTGCTTTCGAACTTATAACAACTGATGCAAAAGATGCAGCGTCATTCATAGCCATATCAGCTAAAATCTTTCTATCTAATTCAATACCTGCTTTATGTAAACCGTTCATAAATGTAGAGTAACTCATACCATTTAATCTACAAGCGGCATTTATTCTAACAATCCAAAGTCTTCTAAAATCTCTTTTCTTTTGTCTTCTATCTCTGTAAGCATACTGCATTGCATGTTCAACAGCTTCTTTAGCCTTTCTAAAGTGTTTTCTTCTACCACTGTAGAATCCTTTAGCAAGTTTAAGAATTTTTTTATGTCTTGCTCTTCTTGTTGTACCAGTTTTTACTCTAGGCATATGT
The DNA here is from genome assembly GCA_963934755.1 of uncultured Arcobacteraceae bacterium. Lineage (GTDB taxonomy): Bacteria > Campylobacterota > Campylobacteria > Campylobacterales > Arcobacteraceae > JAIOSF01. Next base: position 3,079 of record CAWVZX010000104.1, read on the forward strand.
ATTTCCTTTCTTTACCAATATACAGTTATGTATTTGGTGTCTGTACTAATTTGTACTGAACTTATCCGAATTAACTCGGAGGGACTATATTTATTGAATTTAAAAAAAGATAGTAATATGAAGCTTATGCTTTATTTAACATTCTTTTTACTCTTGTTGAATCTGCATCAGAAACAACTTTTGGACCTCTAAGATTTACTTTTCTTTTTTGGCTTTTTTTAGTAAGAATGTGACTTCTAAAAGCACTTCCTCTTTTTATCGAACCATTTTTTTTCACTTTAAATCTTTTTAAAGCTCCACTGTTAGATTTCATCTTTGGCATTGTAAGGACTCCTTTGCGAGAATTTTGAATTATTAAGTTTGATAAAATCAAACGAAAATAAGTTGTGAATTATATCGAGTTTTTCTTTAAAATTTATAAAGTTTTTTAGTTTAGAATAGTTTATTCTTATTTTTTAATTTCTTTCAATATCTTTTTAGCTGCAATATTAGCATCCCGATTTTCAACATTTATAATAATATCCGCAAGCGCTTCATATTCTTTTATTCTTTGCTCATAAATTTTTTTTGCTTCTTTTAAATTATTTAATAATGGTCTTTTTTTGAATTTCTTTTTTGAATTAGGAGCGTTATGTAAGCCTTCTATTATTGTATCAAATGTAGATTCAAGATATATTACTTTACCAATTTTTTTAATATTGTTTTGTTTATAAAAACCACCACCAGTAGAGATAATTGAGCTTTTTATATTTTCTTCACACCATAAAGCACACTTTTTTTCTAAAGCTCTAAAATAAGGTTCACCCTCATCTTCAAAAATCTTTTTTATACTTCTATTTTCTAAACTTTCTATTAAATCATCAGTATCCACAGCAAAATATTCACTATTTTTAACGAGTGCACGGGCAATAGTCCCCTTACCTACCCCCATAAAACCAATTAATATGATATTTTCATTATTCAAAATATTTCCTTATTCTTCTCGTAAATTATTGTAACAATAAATTACTTATAAGTGGTATAAAATGATTTTTATGATAAAGTAAAATAAACATTATAAAAGAGATATACAAATGGCACAAACAATAACAGAAAAAATATTTAGTAATCATGTTGGACATGATGTATTTGCAGGAGAAATTGTACGAAGTCCTATCGATATGGTTATAGGAAACGATATAACAACACCCATATCAATCAAAGCTTTTGAAGAAAGTGGAGCAACTAAAATGGCTAATCCAGATGGATTTAGTCTAGTACTTGATCACTTTATACCTGCTAAAGATATAGCGAGTGCAAAT
>CAWVZX010000105.1:0-4357 GCA_963934755.1 uncultured Arcobacteraceae bacterium
AGTAACTCTCAAACTATACATGTAGGTGATATTGAAACTAACTATACGCTAGAAAAAGCACTCATTACAAAAAGAACTGCGAAAATGATTGAGAAATTCTGTTTGCAATATGGTTTAGAAGAAAAGATTATGTTTAAGCATCAAAAAATGGCTTTAGGTGTTGGTGAAGAAGAAGTTCAATTCATCAAAGATAGATATGAATCATTTAAAACTTTATTCCCTTATTTAGAACTTTATACAAAAGAAGATTTAAAAATATTAGAACCAAAACTTGTATGGGCAAATAAAGAACAAACTATAGAAAGACCAGAACCTATTATTGCTATGGGTGCAAAAGATGAGTACACTACTGTTGATTATGGTGCTATGACAAATGAATTAGCTAAAGCTGGTCAAAATGCCGATACGTCTAAAACTACAGATATCTTTTATAATTCAGAAGTAGAAGATATAGAAAAAGACGGTGATAAATACAGATTAACAACAGTAAATGGTACTGTTTTTACAGCTGATTTTGTTGTTGTAAATGCTGGTGCACATTCACTATATTTAGCACATAAAATGGGTTGTGGTAAACATATGGGTTCTTTATCTATGGCAGGAAGTTTTTATATCACTAGTGGAAAATTTTTAAATGGTAAAGTGTACATGGTACAAAATGATAAATTACCATTTGCGGCACTTCATGGTGATCCAGATATTTTAAAAGATGGGAGAACAAGATTTGGTCCAACTGCTCTTGCTTTACTAGTTCTTGAAAGATACAAGGGTTTAAAATCAATGGGTCAATGTATAAAAACTTTAAACTTTGATGGTAGTATTTTAAAAATATTCTGGGACTTATTAAAAGATTCGGATATCAGAAGCTATGTATTTAAAAACTTCTTATTTGAAATACCAGGAATAAATAAAGGTCTATTTGTAAAAGATGCTAGAAAAATTGTACCCTCATTAACAGTAGATGATCTTGAATATGCAAAAGGCTGGGGTGGAGTTAGACCACAAGTTTTAAATAAAGATGAGAAAAAACTTATGCTTGGTGAAGCATCATTAAGTGAAGGAAATGGTATCATCTTTAATATGACTCCATCTCCTGGGGCTACTTCTTGTTTGGGAAATGCAGAAAGAGATATTAAAGTTATTTGTGACTACTTAAAATTAGATTTCAACGAAAAACAATTATTAGCAGATTTAACAGACCCTGAGATTGTATGAGAGCATTAATTAGCGTTAGTGATAAAAGTGCTGTAGAAAATTTTGCAAAAGAATTAGTAAAATTAGGATATGAAATCATCTCAACAGGTGGAACATATAAGAAATTAAAAGATGCCGGAATCGCTGTAATTGAAGCAAATGAAGTGACAAAATTTCCAGAATGTTTTGAAGGAAGAGTAAAAACCTTAAATCCTTTTATTCATGGTGGTATTTTACATAGACGAGATAAACAATCACATCTTACAGAAGCAAAAGAACTAGGGGTAGTTGGTATTGATTTAGTTTGTGTAAATCTTTACCCATTTAAAGCTACTATTGAAAAAACTAATGACTTTGAAGAAATCATAGAAAATATTGACATCGGTGGCCCTGCGATGGTTAGATCTGCTGCTAAAAATTTTGATAGTGTTATCATTGTTACTGATGTTATTGATTATGATACTGTTTTAAACCATCTTAAAAATGATACTAATACTCAAGAGTTTAGAAGAGACATGATGATTAAAGCGTATGAGCATACAGCCGCTTATGATTCTATGATTGCAAACTATATGAACAAAAGATTTAATGGTGGAATGGGTGCAAAACAATTCATCGTTGGTGAAAAAGTATTTGATACAAGATATGGCGAAAACCCACACCAAAAAGGTTCATTATACGAATTTGATAAACATTTATCCAATAAATTTATCACATTAAAAGGTGAAGCAAGTTTTAACAATATGGGAGACATCTCAGGAGCTGCTAAAATTGCATCTGCATTTGGATCTTCTAATGCTATATGTATTGTAAAGCATGGTAATCCATGTGGATTTGCTATTAAAGAAACACTAATAGAAGCTTATGTAGAAGCCCTTAAATGTGATCCAGTTTCAGCATTTGGTGGAGTTGTTACAGTCAATGGAATCGTCACTTTAGACCTTGCTGTTAAAATGAATGAAATCTTTTTAGAAGTAGTTTTTGCAGCTGATTTTACAGAAGAAGCAGAAGTAGAATTAAATAAAAAGAAAAGAATCAAACTATTTAAACAAGGCACTAAAAAACTTGAAATGGCAAGCGATGCCTTTAACTTTAAAATACTTGATGGTGGATTTGTATATCAAGATGCAGATAAAGTTGAAAATGATGAAGTAAAAAATTCTGAATTAAAAACAAAACTAGAAGCAACAATACAAGAGAAAAAAGATATGGAAATAGCTTATAAATTAGCGTCTTTAACTAAATCTAACTGTGTAGTGTATGTAAAGAACTCTGTGATGGTAGCTGTTGGTATGGGTATGACTAGTCGTGTTGATGCATCAAAAGCAGCATTAAGAAAAGCTTCTGATATGGGAATCGATACAAAAGGTTCAGTTCTAGCTAGCGAAGCATTTTTCCCATTTAGAGATAGTATCGACGCAGCCGCCCAAGCTGGAGTAAAATGTATTATCGAACCAGGTGGTAGTGTAAGAGATGATGAAATCATCGAAGCTGCCAATGAGTTGGGTATGGCACTGTACTTTTCAGGGAAAAGACACTTTTTACATTAATTAAATGAAAGATATAATACTTATTGCAAGTATTATATCTTTAAGATTACTAGGATTATCTTTTAGATACATCTAGCTAGTGGTTATGATTCATATGATCATTCATCATTCCACCCATAACACTTTTGATAGGAGCTATAACAGTTTTTGTTTCTCCGTTACTTAGTTCTAATGTGAAAGTAACAGTTTCTCCTATTTTTAAGGGATTAAATAATCCAATAAACATTACATGATAGCCACTTGGTTGTAAAACAATTTCTGAATTTTGAGATACAACAATTCTTGGAACCTGATACATCCTCATTATGCCATTTGTCATATCATGGGTATGCAACTCTACTGCTTTAGCACTTAATGAAGTTATTTTTACAATAGCTATGTCTTTTGAAGTTGTGTTTTCTATAGTCATAAAAGCAGCAGAATTTTCTAAACCAGGAGGTGTTGCTCTAACGTAAGCATCTTTAATTTCAATACTAGAAGCTAAGAGAGCTGACACACTTAGTAGTACGAAGGTGATTAATTTTTTCATGATTTTCCTTTTAATATTTTAATTATATTATATAAATATTAATTGAATATTAATGAATCTTCATAAAGTTCAATAGCTATTTTAAAAATCTAATCATCAATATATTTTTCAATTTCTTTTAAACTTATTCATTTATAATTAATGCTAATCAAAAAAATAATGGAAAGAAAAATTATGATGACATTTAGTAACAAACACAATACAATAAATAAAGAAAATATCCGTGAAATGGTTGTTACCTTTTATACGAAAATAATAAAAGAAGATGGTGAGGTAGCACAAGTTTTTAGGGATAAACTTGGTGATGATTTAAATAGTGATGTATGGCAAGAACATATTAGTATATTAACAAAGTTTTGGTCTATGATAGCACTACAAGATACTGAATATAAAGGAAATCCTATGAGAGCTCATTTTGATTTACCTCTTAGTAGAGATAAATTTAGTGCTTGGTTAGTTATGTTTTTTGAGGTAATTGATACTTTATATGAACCACAACTTGGAATAATTTTTAAGACGCGTGCAGAAAATATTGCATCGAATTTTATGAGAAATCTGCAATTATAAATCTTACCATTTAATTTCAGATTTCCCAATACTTTGTAATATTTCATTTGTTTTGCTAAAATGTTTACAAGCAAAAAAACCTCTATAGCAAGACAGTGGACTAGGATGTACTGAAGTAAGTATATGATGTTTTGTTTCATCTATAATTTTACTTTTTTTAATTGCAGGTGAGCCCCAAAGTATAAATACTATATCTTGTTTATTTTGTGAAATACATTTGATGATATTGTCAGTAAAAATTTCCCAACCTATTTTCTCATGCGATTTAGGAGAACTATCTTCAACTGTAAATATTGTATTGATTAATAATACACCTTGTCTTGCCCATGGTGTTAAATCACCATCATCACAAAATGAAAAACCTATATCACTTCGTATCTCTTTTAAAATATTTATCATTGAAGGTGGATTTTTAAGCTCACATGGTGTAGAAAAAGCTAAACCTTGGGCTTGATTTTTTTGATGATATGGATCTTGCCCTAAAATAACCACTTTTAAATCCTTATAATCAGTTAAT
>CAWVZX010000106.1:0-4283 GCA_963934755.1 uncultured Arcobacteraceae bacterium
AATAAATAAATTATGAAACAACAATATACATCATATGAACAAACTTGTGGCTTTCTAAAGGAATGTGTATCTCAATATCCTAATTTGATTAAGATTCAATCTATTGGAAAAACATGGGAAGATAGAGAGATTATGCTAGCTACTATTTCTTTAAATGTTGAAAATGCAAATTTAAAACCAGCGATGCTATTTACGGGAACAATCCATGCGCGAGAATGGATAGGGAATGAATTGGCAGTTTCGTTTATAGATTATTTATTAAAAAATCACACTTCTAATCCTACAGTATTAAAAACACTAGGAATAAATACACTGTATATTGTACCTTGTTTAAATCCCGATGGTTTTGAATATAGCAGAAAGCATTTTTTATTTTGGAGAAAAAATAGAAGAGATAATGGTGATGGTACTTTTGGAGTAGATTTAAATAGAAACTTCTCCATAGGTTATGCTGCATCAAAAGATACGGCATCAAATGTTTACAGTGGTCCGAATCCATTTTCTGAACCAGAAACTGCTGCAATGAAAAACTTTGTAGATAGTCATGAAAATATTACAATAGCTTTAGATTATCATAGTCAAGGAAATGTATTTTTTCCAGCACATAAATTTAACCATGAAGGGGAGATTGACGGAACAGATTTAAATACGCTGTGTGCAAATATGAATTATGAAATTCATAAAGTCACAGGTAGAAGATATGGCATACATCGAGGGAAACCACCAACAAAATTAATAAGCGGGAGTGGTAGAGAATATTATTATTCGAAAGGTATTATGTCCGCTGTTGTTGAAGTAGGTACTAGAAATATACCTGATTTTATGCAGAATATGCAAGAGAGTATTGCTGAAAATATCCCCGCACTTTTAAGAACTTTAGGTGAAGCACAAAATTATTCTAGGACAGCTCCTACTAGGGTGAAAAACTTTCATATTGAGTCATATAAATTAAATGAAGTAACTCTTTCGTGGGATTATGAATCAAATAAAGACATCTATTTCCAAATTTTCAGAAATACCGAGGATAAAGAGTCTTGTACTGAATCAAATTTAATATGTGAAACTTTTAATACTACATTTAAAAATACTCAGTTAGAAAGCGGAAAAAATTATCATTATTATATTAGATGTATAAATAACCTTACGAAAGTCAAATCCCCATTTGCTCCAAAAGTAAAAATCAGAACACTGTTGGAGATGGATGAATTTAGTAAAACAATTTTCCCTGCTTCAAATGAGATAGGGTATGTTGCTAGTAAATCGCTTGAATCAAATAGAAAGCATTTTGGCTTAAACTCATTATTTGTAGGTGTCAATGAAACTAAAGGTATAAGCTATGGAGTTATGCAATTTAATCTTAATAGCATACCTGAAAATGCAATTATCAAGGAGGTGAGAATATCTCTTTATCCTTTAAATAGAGTAAATGTAAAAATTGAAGAATGTGGTGAGTGGTCTCTATCTTTTGTAGATCAGAGTAGTGTTGCGGAAATATATGATTATAATCAAATGAACGAAGCACATATTATAGAGACATTAGGACAAAGTATCCCATCTGAAAATTTAACACAGGGTATTTGGAGCCATTGGGATTTAAATAGTATAGAAAAAAAGATTTTAGAAGAACAATTATTGAATAAAAAGGTATTATTTAAAATAGCAGGACCTATCAAATTACCAGAAGGTAGAGATAGTCAGATGATGATATTTGATGCAGGGTATGGAAATTATGGTGCGGGTATTCATTACCGACCAAGTATAGATATTAAATATACTATTCCTAGTCAAAAAATTGTAATTGAGGCATCAAAAACAATTACAATATATAAAGATAAAATAAAAAAAAATGAATTAATTTGTGGTTTTGATGAGAATAATTGCAAAATATATGGACTTGTGGAGTTTGATTTAGATAATTTACCTAATTTTGATGAAACAGTTATTACAAATTGTTATATTCAAATTAAAAATAAAAGTGTTACAAAAACTGAACAAGAAATAAGATATAATATAGAATTTATAGATATTGAAGATTATACATGTGAAGCTATTTCAACTAGAGATCGTATCGAGTTTATAGGTTATGAAGTTAGTCTTAGAGATTTACAAAAGAATAAAACACATAAATTTATATTTGACATGTATTCACGAATGGCACTTGAAAATATTCATCAAAATAAGAAAATCGCAAGATTTATAATTAAACCAACATCCGCAGATATTAAAAATCATATAGTAGATTGGTATGGTAAAGATGGTGATAATACCGTAAAATTAATCATAAATTATATTAAAAGAAGAAGAAAACCAATAGAAAGTATATCTAATTTGATATTATCTATTGATAACAATAGAGTAAAATTAAATTGGGATAATCCTATAACAGAAGATTTTATAGGTGTATATGTTGTAAGAAATAGGTTTCATATCCCTCGAAATCATTTAGATGGTGATAAGATATATGCAGGAAAAGATAATTATACTTATGATAATCTTGGGAATATTGAAATAGCAAAATATTATTCTGTTTTCGCATATGACAATGTTCCAAACTTCAGTGATCCATTATCTATTGAATATTTAAAAGGTGAAGAGGCTTATGCTCAAGTTTAAATAATAAAATTCAAAAATTAAAAAAAACCGCATGGGCGGCAACTAGTGCTAATGTTATTAGCAATGTGACCTTAGGAAAAGATAGTTCTATACCCATAATAAATCTGGAATTTAATCTTTCCCTACTATATAAAATACATTTTTATCTTCGAGTTTTTTAAGCTTAACATTATACTTTTTACTCCAATGGTTAATTTCATTTAAAAATTCTTTTTCTATCTCATTATTATCTATATCATTACATTTAATTTTGAAATATGATTCATTGTTAGATAATCCTACATAAGCATTCATATGTTTTAATTTATCATTTAAACTTATTATATGTTTTGAAAAGTTGACAAAATTTTGAGTATTATTTATATTTGTATTTATTTGTTTTAAACTAGATTCTGTCTTACCAATTGATAATTGCGACGCTATTACTTCAGGTGTTATCTCTAAATTCATTTACTTTTTCCTTTTATTAGTTTTATTAGCTTATTTTAGCTAAAATTACCCAAAATAAAATAGGATATATATGAATATAATACCATTATTTCAGAAACTTTTACAATATAAATCAATTACACCAAATGATGCCGAGATTTATGACTTTATAGATGACTATCTAGATGATACTTGGAAATGTCATAAGCTAGATTTTGAAGATGTCACAAATAGATTTTATTATAAAAAGTTTAACGATAATGATGAACATTTATGTTTCGCAGGTCATATCGATGTTGTACCTACAGGAGATGGTTGGAGTGTAGACCCTTTTGCAGCAGAAGTCATAGATGGTGTAATAACTGCACGAGGTGCACAGGATATGAAAAGTGGAGTTGCTAGTTTCTTATATGCGTGTAAAAATGCCAAACATTTTAATGGTACTTTATCTATTCTTTTGACAAGCGATGAAGAGGGTGAAGGAATCAATGGTACAATCAAAGTTTTAGAATATTTAAAAGACAATAATTTTTTACCAACATCAGCTATAGTTGCTGAACCCACTTGTGAAGATATCTTCGGAGATGCAATTAAAGTAGGGAGAAGAGGAAGTATCAATGGATATTTAGAACTTCAAGGAAAACAAGGACATGCTGCATATCCAGAAAAAACAATAAATCCAGTACATCAGATATCTTTAGTTTTACCAGAAATTGCAGGTTTTAATTTAGATGATGGAGATGAATTTTTTTCACCGAGTCAGTTTATAATTACTGATATAAGATCGGGGATAAAAGTTACAAATGTAACTCCCAATAAACTAAATATGATGTTTAATGTAAGAAATTCTACAAAAACAACACAAAAGACTATAAGAAAATTTATTTCAGACAAATTTAATGGATTAGATTATTCATTACAACTAATTCAAGGTTCTTATCCTTTTGTGACCGATTCAAACACGAAAGTTGTACAAAGAATACAAAAGAGTATAAAAGACATTTGTAATCTCAATACTAAACTAAGTACGGCAGGTGGTACGAGTGATGCTAGGTATTTTGGTCAATTTAAAATAGATACAGTAGAGTTTGGTGTAAAAAATGACACAATACATGCTATAGATGAAAAAATAGAAGTTAAAGATGTAGAAGATTTAGCTGATGTATTTGAAAATATTATAAAAAACTGGAAGTAAATAGTATTTTATGAGACTGTAAAATAAACTGTGGAAACCCACCTTC
>CAWVZX010000107.1:0-4259 GCA_963934755.1 uncultured Arcobacteraceae bacterium
AGGTACAAAAATATTAGCTATTTTGTCTGCAAATCTACTTATTGGAAGTTTTTTACTTTGTGCTGTACTTAAAAGTTCTACTATTTTGGAAAGTGTTGTATCTTTTGAAACTTTCAATACTTTTACTTCTATCACTCCATTTGTATTTAAAGTTCCAGCTATTACTTCATCTCCTATAGTTTTACATACAGGCATCGATTCACCCGTTAGCATAGAATTATCTATATCTGCAGTTCCTTTGATGATAACAGCATCAGCAGATATATTCTCACCTATTTTTATAAGAACTATATCATCTACTTTTAAATCAGTTGCTACTACAGTTTTATAGCTTCCATCTTCACAAATCAAAGTTGCCGTTAAAGGTGCTAGATTCATAAGATTTTTTAAAAAGTTACTTGATTTTTCTTTTGATCTTTCTTCTAATAAACGACCTAACAGTATAAAAGTTATAATCACAACCGAGCCATCAAAATATACAAATCTTAAAATTTCAGGAAATAAATATGGGTAAAAAACTACAAAAAAAGAATAAAAATATGCAGCACTCGTACCAAGGGCAACCAAAACATTCATATCATAGTTATTGTTTCTAAGTGCTTTATATGTAGATATATAAAATATTGAACCAGCATAAAACTGTACAATAGTAGCAATAACAAACATAATATAATAGTTGTTTTGGATATTTGACAAAGGAAAAAAAACAAAATAAAACATAATTGTAGCTAAACTTGCACTTACAAAAAAGATTCTTTTTAAATTTTTATATGATTCTTGTTTTGATTTTTCTAATGCTTTGAAATCTTCTTGTATATCATAACCCAATTTTTTTATTTCATATATGATTACATTTTGTTTAAGTACATTACCATCAAACACAAACTCAGCATTACTAGATGCAAAATTTACTTTTGACGATTTAATACCATTTAAGTGATTTATTCTTTTTTCTATAGTATTAGCACAATTAATACAAGACATACCAGAAATAAGTAATTTTATTTTTGACATTCAAACTCCTTATTATGAATTAGCGAAATATGTCCTGATTCAGGTTATCACTCCATACTTACAATTATTACCTAAAGTATAACCATAGCCTGTAACTATTTTTATACTATCAAGAGGAAGCTTTTTCCTTATTCTTTTTATCAAAGACCTAATATTATCAATATTAGAATCTTCGCCTTCCCATACATATCTTTCTATCTCTTCATAATTGACTATTCTGTTTAAATTGCTGATAAAAAGTTCTAAAAAAAGTATCTCTTTTCTGGCTAAAATTATTTTTTCATTTTCTATGTATAAAGTATGTTCAATAAAATTATATTTGTATGACGAATCAAATTCTATAAAGTTGTATTCAATTTTACATAAGTTTTTTACTTTCTGAATAAGTTCATATATAAAAAAGGGCTTTTTTATATAATCGTTACAACCTTTTTCATAAGAGGCTTTTATTTTCTCCAATTCATGATTGGAACTAATAATGATAATAGGAATATCCATACCTAAATAATCACGAATATTTTTTAATACAGAAATGCCATCTAACGTGGGTACATTTATATCCAAAATAAAGCAGTTATAACCATTTGAGATTGCATTTAAAGCTAATTCTCCATCACTAAAACAGTCTACTGTATAGTTTTCTTTTTCTAATCCATTTTTTATAACTTTTAATAATATTTCATCATCTTCTAAAACTAAGATTTTCATATGCGTACCTCCTCTTTGTGAACTTTTAAGATTATTCTAAAATGAGGCCCTTGTTTTGAATTCTTATAATAAATCTTTCCATTTAATTTATCTTGTATGATAAGTCGTGTCATATATAATCCAATCCCATGCCCTGCTTCTTTTGTAGAAAAATATTGCTGAAAAATCTTTTTTTTATTTTTATTTTTAATTCCAGGTCCATTATTACTAATATCAATAATAATAACATTATACTTATTTTTTAAAGATATCGATAAATTTCTATTTTTCTCATCGTTGTGAAGTAATGCTTCTTTTGCATTATTTAAAACATTTAATACAGCCTGCATAAATTCATTTTCATAACCATATATATTGAGATTTGAATTTTCACTTACCTCTCTTTTAATATTAATATAATTATATTTCATATTGTGTTGTACAATATTTAACATATTATCTATAGTATTATTGACATTAAAAACTGTTTTCTCTTTAGATGGTATAATAAAATCTTGAAAATCGTTTATCGTATCTGCCATATACTTTGCTTGTAACATAATATTTTGTATATGATAACTATCTTCTTCTTTACCTAAAATATTACTTGCATAAAACATATCTTGAGCGAGTGCAGTAATTGATACAAGTGGTGACTTCCATTGATGTGCAATAGATGAAAAAATATCTCCCAATTCAGCCATTTTAGATTGTTGTATAAGGTATTGAGTTTGTTTAATTCTTTCTTGCTCAATTTTTTGTTCTTCTGTGATGTCAGTAAAAATAGTAACAATACCATTTTCGCTATTTATTGATTTAAAGGAAGTTTGTTTGATATAGTATATTTTTATTAGTCCTAATGTATTTTTCAATTCAAAGTTTAGATTAGATTCTATATGATTATCTAAAAAAGCTATTATTTTACCAATATTCGGGGAACTTTTTCTAAAATGGTTTAGATTCATACCTAAAAGTTCATAATATTCTAGCTTTACTAAGAGGCAAAATTTTTTATTCATATCTAGAATTTTTCCATCATTATTTTGCCAAACAATAGGTGAATCAATAGCATTTAAAAGTGCATAATCAAAGTCAAGCCTTTGCTTTAATTTTCGTGTTGCTTTTTTTTTGGCATATAATGATTCGGATAAGCCGAAAATTATTATGAGTAATAGTGGTGTTGCTAAAAAAATATTATTGATTAATGTACTATGTCTATCAAAAAAAGTTTGTGGTGTATTGATGATTTTAAAATTTTTCAATGTTCTTGGAATTGTTAAATTAAATCTTTTCAATTGTTCATGGTCAAAAATATTTTCATAGGAATCGTATGTTTTAATTGATGGACTTTTTATGCTTTGATTGAGAAGATTAATTGCAAATTTACCAGCCATAAATCCTAATTTATCAGTAGATACAAGTTTTCCTCCAATTATTCCCTTATTTAAAAATAATGAATCAGTTGCAAATACAGGAATTTGGAACTCTTTTAATGTTGAAGCTACTTCATTTGTTTTATAATATCCACCATTCATATCTATAGAAAATCTTACAAATAAGATTGCTTCATTTTCTTTTTTTACTTTAAAATAGTCTTGTAATTCTACCAATGTATAGTCTCTTAAATACTCAATATTAATATCTTTTTTTATTTTTTGTATTGATTTAATAATAAAGCTACTACTGTCATTTGCATTAGGACTTCTATCATTTAATATATAAAGTTTTTTTAAATTAGGGATAATTTTTTTAATAATATCGATATTGTCATCAATTGCTAATCTTTGAATAATACCATTTATTTTTTCTTCTAATTGATATACTCTTGCCAACTCTTTTGAATATTCCTCTATTCCTATGAAAAGTATTTGTTCTTTAGTAAATAAATGTTTATAGTTTTTTACCGCGAATTTATATGCGAAGCTATCTATAGGAATAATTAAATCATAAGTCTTGTTTTTTAATTGCAAGGAATATAAATCATTAAGTTTTTTACCATATTCCCTTGTATTTAATTGTTGTGAATTCATATATAAAACTGTTATATTAATGTTTTGATTAGTATAAAATACCTTTTCAATGTTTTTAATAATAATATCACTAAATTTAAAACCTTTATGATATGAATTTAAAATCAATACATTTTTAATATTATTTGATAATAAATTACTATTAAAAAATAGCACAAACAGTAAGGTTAAAAATAATTTCATCAAAATCCTTTTTTTCTTTTTATAATCATACAATGAATTACATTTATAAATGACCAAAAAAGGAACTTATTTTCTTAAAAAGTCATAGTGAGTTCATTTTTATTAATTAATATTTGATTTCATTAAAAAAACAAGGAGAAAGAAATGAAAAAAATCGTTATTACAACATTAATTGGTATATTATCTATTCCAGCATTTTCTGCTGAATTTATCTCAATAGGAACAGGTGGAGTTACTGGTACATATTACCCAACTGGTGGTGCTATTTGTAGACAAGTAAACAAAATGAAAAAAGAAACAAAAATCAGATGTTCTGTTGAATCAACTGGTGGTTCTGTTTATAAT
>CAWVZX010000108.1:0-4237 GCA_963934755.1 uncultured Arcobacteraceae bacterium
TATCCTGGAGATGAAAATGGTAAAGGTGGAATTTATAACTTTGTTACTAAAAGAGGTTTATGTAAAGGTGTAAATTCTAAAATTTCCTGGACACAAGTAGAAACAGGTTCTCTTCTTACATGGAAATACCCAAGCTGTATTTTAAAAGGTGATGGTAGTACTGGTGAGTTTTACTCTGTAGCAGTATCAAGTAAAGCCCAACAAGCAGACACTGGAACAAAAATGATTCATCTTGGAAAGAATACAAAATCAACTATTATCTCGAAAGGAATTTCTGCTATGAAAGGTAGAAATGCATATAGAGGATTGGTTAAAGTAGGCAAAAATGCACATAATGCTAGAAACTTTAGCCAGTGTGATTCGCTACTTATAGGAAATGCCTGTTCTGCTAATACCTATCCTTATCATGAGATAAAAAATAGAACTGCACAAATAGAACATGAAGCAACAACTTCAAAGATTTCTGACGATCAACTTTTTTATCTAAGACAAAGAGGAGTCGATGAAGAAAATGCTGTTTCATTAATTGTAAATGGTTTTTGTAAAGATGTATTGAACAATCTTCCAATGGAGTTTGCAGTAGAAGCAAAAGCACTATTGGATATAACTTTAGAGGGAAGCGTAGGCTAAAAGGAACAATAATGATAAAAATAAAAAATTTGAATGTAGAAATAAATGGTAAAGAAATATTAAAAGATTTTAGTATAGAAATAAATGATGGTGAAGTACATGCACTTATGGGTGTAAATGGTGCTGGTAAATCTACTTTAGTAAAAGCTATAAGTGGGCATTATGATACAAATATCACAAGTGGTAGTATTGTGTATAATGGCAAAGATATAACAGCTCTTACGCCCGACCAAAGAGCCAATGAGGGTATTTTCCTAAGCTTCCAAGCTCCAGTAGAAGTACCAGGAGTAAATAACAGCTACTTTTTAAAAACAGCCCTTAATGCAAAGAAAGTTTATAATGACGAAAAAGAATTAGATGCTATTGAATTTATGAAACTTCTTAAAAGTCAACTAGCAAAATATGGACTTGATAATTCACTTTTAAAAAGAGGATTAAATGAAGGATTTAGTGGTGGTGAAAAAAAGAGAAATGAACTTATTCAACTACTATTATTAAACCCTGATTTAATTATGCTAGATGAGATAGATTCTGGACTTGATGTTGATGCTATTAAGAGTGTTGCAAAAGTTATAAATGGAATGCTTGATAATAAAAAATCTATTTTGATGATCACTCACTATGATAGATTACTTGAAATTATCAAACCTGATTTTGTACATATCTTAAAAGATGGTAAGATAGTTAAAACTGGTGATTATTCTCTTGCATTAGAGCTTGATAAAAATGGTTTTGAAAATTTAGGACTTGAAGATGAAAAAAGTAAATGATTATAAAGTGAAAGTAGAAAACCTAGAGAACACCTACACATTATCAAATAATGAGAATGCAGATATCGAAGTATCTGACGGTGAAGTATTAACTATTATAGAAGTTATAGATAGTGACATCAAGATAATAAGAAATTTAATTGTTGGCGAAAATGCTACTTTAAATTATATAAAAATAGGTAAAAGTACTGAAACATCAGATATAAAATACATAAATAAAATAGGAGATAATGCTACTTTAAATATGTTTTTATTTGATTTTGATAGTTCAAACAATGCAATTGATACCAAACTTGAAAGTGACAACTCTACTTTAAATATAAAGGGCTTGATAGATTTAAAAAATAGTTCTCGTGTTGAATATATTGTTACAACAAATCATAAAACTAAAAGTTTAAGTGATATATCATTTAAAAATCTTTTAGATGGTACATCACAAGCAAAATTAGATATGTTTTCAATAGTTGAAAATAGTGCAGCTTTTTCAAAAGCTTTTCAAAACTCTAAAACAATATTGTTAAGTGATGATAGTTCAATACAAGTAACTCCTCATTTAGAAATTTCAATCGACGAACTCGAAGCTAGTCATGGAGCTACCTGTGGAGATTTAGATAAAGATGGTCTTTACTATTTAGAAAGTCGTGGTATCAAAGAATACGATGCAAAGATATTACTTTTGAATGCTATCAGAAATGAAGTGTATTCAAATCTTAAAGATGAAAAATTGATTGAGTATCTCAGAGGATTATAATGAATTATAAAGAATATTTTCCATATTTTCAAAATACTAATATAACTTATCTAGACAACGGTGCAACCACGCAAAAACCACAGTGCGTAATAGATGCAGAACTAGAGTATTATACACACTATTGTGCAAATACTCATAGAAGTAATTTTGGTAATGCAAATAAAGCTACGACCAATTATGAAGATGCTAGAAAATATCTTCAAAAATTTATAAATGCAAAAGATAGTAGTGAAATAATATTCACAAAAGGTGTTACAGAATCTATTAACTTCATAGCAAGTTCTTTCGCTAAAGAGTTTAAAACTATCATCATTTCATCTTTGGAACATCATTCAAATATAGTTCCATGGCATATGCAAGACAGAACTATAGGTGATGGTCTTGAAGTTGTGGGGTATAAAGATAATTTTGCTTTTGATTTTGAAGAATTTGAAAGTATTTTACAAAAAAATCCAAATAGTTTTGTATCTATTACACATATATCAAATGCTTTTGGGACTATGAACGATATCAAACGAATTTGCCAATTAACACATAAGTATGATTCTTATGTGTTAATTGATGGAGCCCAAAGTTTAGGGCACAAAAAAATAGATATGCAGGATATAGATTGTGATTTTTTCGCTATTTCTGGACATAAAACTTTTGCTGCAACTGGTGTGGGTGCTATATATATAAAACAAGAACTTCTGAAGAGTGTTAAACCTTATCAAACAGGAGGAGCTACTATTAAATCAGTAAGTTATGAAAAATCTGTTTTACTTGATAGTCCACATAAATTTGAAGCAGGTACACAAAATATTGCAGGAATAATTGGTTTTAAAAAAGCTTTAGAATTTATTGATGGTATTGGATATGAAGAGATAGAAGAAAAAGAGAATAAACTCTATGAATATTTACACAATGAATTAAATAACATTGAAGATATTGTATTTTATAATACAACGGAAGATTCAATTTCAAATAAAAGTTTTAACATCAAAGGTATAGTGCACGATGATTTGGGAATGCTTTTAGATAAACAAAAAGTAGCTATAAGAGTAGGTCACCATTGTGCTATGCCAATGATGGAAAAACTACAAATAAAAGGTACTATACGAGTATCTTTAGCTTTTTATAATGACTTTGAAGATATCGATAAATTTATTGTGGCCTTTAAAAAATCTATAAAAATGTTAAAGGATTAGAAGGCATGAGTAGTATAGAAAAGAGTATAGAAAATATAAAAGAAGATTTAGATTTTTTTGATGATGAGTTAGATAAATACCAATATTTAATTGATTTAGGTAAAAAACTAGAACCAATTGATGAAAGTCAAAAAAAAGAGGTATATTTAGTACAAGGCTGTACTTCACAAGTTTGGTTAATACCCACAATAAAAGAAGATAAATTGTACTTAGTAGGAACTAGTGATGCTATTATTGTAAAAGGTTTAGTCTATGTGATTTTACAAATTTTTACTGGCAAAACACTTAGTGAGATAAATAAATTTGATATAAATATATTAAGTAAATTAGGACTTACTGAAATCATTACACCTAATAGACAAAGTGGAGTACAAGGAATGATAAAAAAAATTATGGAGGTTGCCAAAAATGGGAATATTTAATATAGAAGAGATAAAAGAAAAAATAATAACTGAGAAGTTAAAAAAAGTGTTTGATCCAGAGATACCTATAAATATATACGATTTAGGACTTATTTATAAAGTAGAATTAGAAGAGAAAGATAACTATCTTTTTGCTACTATTGATATGACACTAACAAGTCCAGCTTGTCCAGTGGCAGAGTCACTAATAGGACAAGTAAAATCCTATGTTGAAGCTGTAGATGAAGTGGATGAATGTACTGTAAAATTAGTTTTTAAACCTATGTGGGATAAAACAAAAATAAGCGAAGAGGGAAGTCTTGAGCTTATGTTATCAGGAACGGTTTTATAAAATAAGGAAACATGAATACGTCTAAAGTCTGGAGAAACTATCGTTTCTGTTTAGGATAAATATCTAAAGAGAAATTTACTCTCTAGATATTATATTCACACTTCTTTAAATCTATATCCAGCTTTACTTAATGCTGTTCGAATACT
>CAWVZX010000109.1:0-4219 GCA_963934755.1 uncultured Arcobacteraceae bacterium
CTGAATCTTTTAATTCTTTTAGTGCTTCTTTTATATCTAGTTCTTTACAAGTATGTGTAGACAAAAGAAGGGTAGCATTATTTGATACTGATTCTTTTTGAACCATTGTCTTTATAGAAATATTTCTATTCCCTAATATAGTAGCAACTTTAGCTAATGTACCACTCTTATCTTCTACATCAAGTCTAAGATAATATTTTGTTTTCATTTCATTTATATTTGCCAACTTTAAACCTGATTCTAAAGGCTTATTAAATCCAAGCATAGGTGAGCTTTTGCCCCCTCTAGCAATATCGATTATATTTGCAATAACTGCACTAGCCGTTGCATCACCACCAGCTCCTGGTCCATAGTACATGGTCTCTCCTACTTTGTCCCCTATTACAGAAATGCCGTTCATCACACCATCTACTTTTGATATCATTTGTGAATTTGGGACAAGGACCGGGTGTACTCTTAACTCTACCTCACTATTAATTTTTTTTGCGATTGCTAATAATTTTAGTGAATAATCAAACTCTTTTGCAAAAGCAATATCATCACTATTTATATTTTGAATACCTTCTATTAGAATATCCTCTGGTTTAGCATCAATTCCATAAGCAATACTTGCTAAAATAAGAAGCTTGTGTGCAGCATCAAAACCACCAATATCAAAAGTAGGGTCTGCTTCTGCATATCCTAAATCTTGTGCTTCTTTTAATATCGCATCATACTCTACGCCATCATTTATCATTCTAGTTAACATGTAATTAGAAGTACCATTCATGATACCTTTAATTGCTAAAATATGATTTGCGCTTAATCCATCTCGTAAAGCATTAACAATAGGAATGCCTCCTGCAACAGCAGCTTCAAACTCAAATGCAGTATCACCCGCAATATCTTGTAGATTATATCTGTGGTATGCTAAAAGTGCCTTATTTGCAGTTACAACCGCTTTACCTTTTTCTAAAGCTTTTTTCACAACTAAATAAGCTTCATCTACTCCACCCATAAGTTCCACAACGATATCTATTGAGTCATCATTTAATATATCATCAATATTATTTGTCAGAGGAATAGAAACATTTCTTTTTTTAGATAAGTTGCTTACGGCTCCTATAGCGGGTACTATTTCTATACCAGCGCGAGCAGTAATAATATCTTTATTGTCTGCTAATATTTGAGCAACACTTGTACCTACAGTACCTATACCTATTATTCCTACTTTTAACATAAATTATTTTCCACCTTCATACTCTTTTAAAAACTTTTTAATACTTTTCCCAGCTTGTCTGATACGTTTGTCGTTTTCAATTAGGGCAATTCTTACATAATTTTCACCTGTTATTCCGAAACCAATACCAGGTGCTACTGCAACTCCTGCTTCCATCAATAGTTTTTTTGAAAACTCTAATGAACCTAAATGTTCTACACATTTTGGTAGTTTTGCCCACACAAACATACTTGCTTTATTACGTCTTATTTCCCAACCAGCATTTTTAAATGCATCTAAAAGTACATCTTGTCTATGATCATATTTATCTGTGATATCTTGTACACATTTTTGATCACCATTAAGTGCAATTGTAGATGCTACTTGAATTGGTGTAAACATACCATAATCAAGCCATGATTTAATTTTTTGCAATGCTCCGATTAATTTTGTATTTCCTACAAAAAATCCAACTCTCCATCCTGCCATATTGTATGATTTACTTAAGGTAAAACTTTCAACTGCAACATCTAGTGCACCCGGCGCTGACATAATTGATGGCGTAACATAACCATCAAAAGTAATGTCTCCATATGCAATGTCAGAAATAACATAAAATCGTTCTTTTTTCGCCATTTTAACAAGTCTTACATAAAAATCTGGAGTTACTGTCGCGGTGGTAGGATTATGAGGAAAGTTCACTAAAACATATTTAGGTCTTTTACCTTCAGCTGAAGTATCAAAAATATCTTGTAAATCGTAGAAAAACTTATCCTCATCTATATTATAATCTTCATCAAATACTACACCAAAGTTTTTAACTTCTCCACCTGCTAAAATAAAAGCATAATTATGTATAGGATAAGTAGGGTCAGGAACTGCTATAACATCGCCTCTATTGGTGATTGCGTATGCTAAATGTGCATAACCTTCTTTGCTACCCATTGTAGCAACACATTGTGTTTGAGAATCTAAATCTACGCCATATCGTTTTTTGTACCAACCTGCGATTGCATCAAGTAGTTTAGGAATACCTTTAGATGATGAGTAGCCATGAGTTTTAGTTTTTTTGGCCGATTCTACAAGTTTTTCTCTAATATGGCTAGGCGTATCTCCATCTGGATTACCCATACTGAAATCTATTACATCATGGCCAGACCTTCTCTCTGCCATTTTTAAATCATTTACCTCTGCAAAAACATACTTTGGTAATAATTCTACTCTATCAAATTGTATTTCATCAAACATCTTTATACCTCTTATCTTACTATTATAGAAAGTCCTCTTTTAATATTAATCAAATTATACATATCCGTAACCTGTATATATCTTGTATCATCTGGTATTTTTACACTTAAGCCTTTGAAAACTCTATCTTTTTTAATACTACTTAAAACTTTTAAATCTTTATCAAAAAAAGTTATATGTGGAAACCACTTGTTTAAATTTCTACTTATTACTTCTAATCTCTTGGCTTTAGAAGTTTTTAGCATATAAGCTTTTAATGGTTTTTGAAATTTTACTCTTTCGAAACTATCAATTTTAATTGCATTATCTAACTCAGAATTAGAAAAATTAATTTCGTAGAACCATTTATTTGAGCCATTATTGATAACATCTACTACTGTGGAGTTATTTCTTTTAAGTTCACCTAATAAAACAACGGGATCTAGCATATATTCTGCTTTATATACTATTTTCCAAATTAAATTTTTTTTTTCATCTATGCTCATAGATTTTGTAAAAAAATATCTATATCCAATTATTTGCATCGTATCATTTAAAATTTTATAAGATTTAAAATTTTTCTCTGTGCTCTTAAACTCAATTTCTATATCACTTGGTTTATTTAATCGTAAATTCAATAAACCATTTTCTTGCAAAGTTTTAAAAAGCTTAAGATATTTTATTTTTCCATTTATAATATAATGTGTTTCGTCTTTAAATAATAAACTTATGAGACTATTATGTATTTTGTAATCTTTTATACCAATTATGTTTTCTATTTTTTCGCTCAGCACTGAAGCACTTGTAAATGTTGTAAATAATATAGTTACTATAAAAATTATAAAAAATTTTGTCATTGTTATTTTAGCGCATAAATTAATATACCAGCAGCTACTGATACATTTAAACTATCAAAGTCATTCTCCATAGCTATAGAAACTTTTAAATCAAGTTTGTTCTTGAGCTTATTTGATAAACCCTCCGATTCACTTCCTAAAAATAATGCTGTTTTTTGATTTGATTCTCTTTGTATATCTTTTACATCATAGCCTTCAGTATCTGCCCCGACTAAACTAAATCCAACTTGCTTTAATTCGTTTGCTAAGTCATAGCTACTATATGATACAGCTATTGACATATCTAGCATTGCACCGCTACTTGTACGAACAATTGGTGCTGAATAAAAATTTTTCAAACCACAAATTACAATTGCATCAACGCCCATCCCATAACACGTTCTTACTATTGCCCCAATATTTCCCACATCACTTAAGCCGTCTAAAACAACAATAAAATTGCTTTTTTTGACATCTTTCATATGTGCAAATTCAAGCTCATCAATATCTAGTAAAAATCCTTGGTGATTTCCGCCTTTTGCTAATGCTTGTGCTTTCATATTGTCAGGGCGAACTATTTTCGCTCCAACATCCATAAACTTATTAAAAAGTTTCTTATCAATCTCTTTTGCAAGAAAGATTTGTTTTATTACTTTGGGATGTTTTTCCAAAATATAAAACACTATTTGTTTTCCATATACTATCATAGTTTAATTATATCTAAACATTACTTATGAAATAGTTTTATCTTCCATGTTTGTTAAGATGATTTCCTCTAATTTGTATACATATATTTTCTAAACTAATTTACAAATAATAATAATAAACTTAAAAAAAAATGTTTATTATTTAATGTTCTAAAGTATTTATTTTTTTATGTTAAGATAAGTAATCTTAGAAAAAACAAGGAATTATATATGTTAGTAACAAAACAAGCTCCAGATTTTACAGCAACAGC
>CAWVZX010000110.1:0-4177 GCA_963934755.1 uncultured Arcobacteraceae bacterium
TTATTATATTTCTTTCAGGTGAGGATATTTGATGTAATAATGAATGCAATGTGGTAGATTTACCACTTCCTGTAGGTCCAGTTATTAAAATCATACCATAAGATTTTAAAACAATGTTATTCAATGCATCTGTTATTTCTTTTGAAAACCCAAGTTCATTTGGCGAAAGGATATCTTCACTTTGCATCAAAATCCTCATAACAACTCTTTCCCCATAAAATGTAGGGATAATAGAAACTCTAATATCAAGGCTTTTCTTAGCTATTTTAATTTGTGTCCGACCATCCTGTGGTAAACGCTTTTCACTTATATCTAAGTTTGATATAACTTTAATTCTTGATATAACTAACATAATAACTTTTTTATCTAGTTGGATATGCTTAGAAAGTACTCCATCCATTCTATATCGTATTTCACCATCAAATTCATGTACTTCTATATGAATATCAGAAGCATTTCTTTTGATAGCATGATAAAAAAGTGAATTAACAAATTTAATAATAGGAGCAGATTCTTCAGATGTTAATATATCACTTCCGATTTTTAAAAACTCAGACAAAGAATAGTCTTCATCTTCTGTGTGTGTATTCTCTTGCTCATGATGAATACTTTGCATCTCATGTTTTGTTCTATAATCCAAAGTTTTAGCATAAAGTTTTTCAAATGAAATAGTGTCTAATATTTTTACTTCATAATCATAATCAAATTTTGATAAAAAATCCAATGAAATATCCATATATTCTTCACAAATCCCGATAATCTTTTTCTCATCATAAAGAGTAAAAATTACATAATTTTTTAACGCAATTTCATAAGTTTTTTCATCTAATGGTTCTAGATGCTCGTCATGTATCTCATTAATTATCATTATCTATGCTCCCAATATTTCATTAACTCTTTCTCTATGTAGTTCTACTTTCTTTTTCTCAGTTATATTTTTTGATTTTCTCTCTTCTGTTTTAAAAGTTTCTTCTTCATTCTCTTTTTTTATTTTTTCAAGTTCTCTTATCTCATCTTGTATTTCAGTTATTTCATCTTTCCTTTTTATATCTTTTGTATCTCGATCTAATTTTGTTTTCAATAACTGTAATTCTAGTTTTTTAACATACTCTTCTTCTAGCTTTGTAAGCTCTGATAGCTTTGTTCTCACATAAGAAATATCTTTTGATTGAGGTATTATATAAGGAGTCACAACCACAACTAAATTGATTTTGTCATTTACTTCTTTTTTGCTTCTAAACAATGCACCTAAAACTGGTATATCTCCAAGAAATGGAACCTTATCAGTTGTATATTCAATCGAATTCTTAATCAAACCACCGATGATCACAGCTTCACCATTGTTCACTATAGCAGTAGTTTTAATCTCTTTTTTTGATGTGTCGGGTTGTTCATTTGTATTAGTTTGACCTACATCTTCCAATATAGTTTTGATATCTAAAATGACTTTATTATTATCAGATATTCTAGGTTTTACTTTTAATGTAAGGCCTATATCCTCTCTTGCATAAGAATTATTTGTGCTTCCACCATCTGTAGTATTTGTAGCAGTTTTAATCGATATAGTCCTACCTACATATATAGTAGCTTCTTTATTATCAACACAAAGTATAGAAGGTTTAGAGATGATATCAGCAGCACCATTTTGTTGTAGAAAATTTATACTTGTCCCCATAGCAAGGGCATCATTTGTCAAAAAAGTTCCAGTTGATGATACAATTGGGATATCTGGTAGAGTAAAAGACTCAGAAAAAGCTGTACGAACACTTAAAATTCCACTGGAACCTTGTTTCATACCAGAAATCCCATATTTGATTCCTATGTCATTGATTTTCGTTTCACTTATTTCTATAATTCTAGCTTGTACATATACTTGAGCTTCTTCTATATCAAGCTTTTGTATCAATACCTCTAAGTAGGCCAATTCTAATGTTTGTCCCATAAGTATAATAGTATTTGTTGTTTCATCATATGAAGCAAAAGGTTTTGCCTCTTTATCTACATATGTTTTCTTTCCGATAATAGAATCTATAATTGCCATAACATTCTTAGCATCAACATTTTTAAGTTTTATTACTTTGACAACTTTTTTTATTAACGAATCTTCTTTATCTAACTCATTAACATATTTTTCTAGTAGTAGTACATTTTCTTGCTTTCCAATGAGCATTATTGAATTATTATTTTTATTTTCAATGATACTCACTTTTTCTTTTTCTACTTTTTCATTAAACATACTTCTTGAAATTTCTTTTAAGTTTTTAGCTGTTATTGAAAGTTCAATATTTCTTAGTTTTATGGTTTTTTCAAATTTCTTGGTATCAGAAGAAATTATGTCTATGACCTTTTCGACTGTTTTAACATTGCTTAAAAAATCTGTGATGATAATGCTATTTGAGTTATTATCTGTAACTAACTTAGCATATTTTGATATAAGATGTCTTACTTTTGCTGCTATGTAGTCTA
Organism: uncultured Arcobacteraceae bacterium; assembly: GCA_963934755.1. Taxonomy (GTDB): domain Bacteria; phylum Campylobacterota; class Campylobacteria; order Campylobacterales; family Arcobacteraceae; genus JAIOSF01. Next base: position 2,467 of record CAWVZX010000110.1, read on the forward strand.
CATTTGAATAGTCAACTTTAAATACTTTTGTTACTATTTGATAATAGTCTTTGTCATTATATTTGATAATGGGTGCATTGTATTGTGCTGAGTTTGCGAGTTTAACGACTCTTAATATATCATTATTATTAACTAGTGTATATCCTTGTTCCTGTAAGACATAAATCAATATATTGATGATATCATCTTCTTTTACATTTTCATTGGATATAAAATCTACTTTACCTTTGATATTATCTGTGATTAAAATATTTTTATTCATTATTTTAGAAGTTATTTTAATAAGTTCCATTACTGTTAAATCATCTATTTTAATATTTGTAAATTCATTATTTGCAACTATTGCATTTGAAGATAACAATATAAATATCATAACCCATACTTTAATTAATTTCATATCGAAGCTCCATATCTTTATTTTTTCTATTAATTTTTATTATTAATAAGTCTATATCATCAATATTTTTATACAATGATAATACTTTGTTGTAATCACTCATGTTTTGATTATTTACAGATTTTATAAAATCACCTCTTTTGATGTTTAATTTATCAAAAAAAGAATCTTTTTCTACATTTAGTATTTCAAACCCCATAATCTTACCTAGTGATTTTTTTTTTCTTATTGAGATACTACTTATTAGTTTTTTTTCATTTTTAAGCTGTTTATTTAAAAAGTCTCTATTTATTATTGTTTTATCTTTTTCTATATGAATAGTTTTTTTTTCATTGTTTATTTCTATCAATCCAACAATTTTAGGGTCTAAAGCAGATTTCATTTGAAGCTTAAATTCCGTATTGTCTTTTTCAAATACAACGTAACCATTATAAAAACGAGTTAGTTCAAAACCTAAAAAAATTTCATTGTTCATAATAATATGACTTTTTTTATCTGTGCTTAACTTTTTAACGATTATCCAGCCTCTGTTTTCTCCTTTGGCATAAATTGCTTTTAAAATCAATGCTGAAATTGTTTTATTATTTTGATACTTAATACTTGTAGGTACAACTACTAATTTTTTACTTTTCTTATATAACTTATCATAATTTAAAAATTCAACAGTGTTATTGGCTTTTTTTTCCTTATCTATTCCATACTTGGGTAATACTGCAAATAAGATAACATTTATCATTGTAGCCAATACTATCACACCTAAGGAAGTAGTTATATTATTAAATAATATATTAGAATTGATATTCATATATATACCCCATTTCAGTTTTTACGATATTTTTATTTCCCAAAAGTTGTAAATACCGATTTTTAAACCTATCATTTATTTCTATCTTCGCTGTCAATAATTGAGTAAATATTCCTATATCTCCTTGTACAACACCAAAGTCACCTTCTGCATATAGCTCAATATTTAATGGATTTAATAACGAATACACTATTTTTATATTTTGAATATTAGAAGGAATAGTGTCATTTAAGAGATCGCTTATAACTACCCCTTGTATTTCAATACTATTTGAAAGAAAATAAGGAAAAATTGAAATTTTACCCACCTGTGCTACATTGATTTTATTATATAATATATCCAATGAAGCAAGAGAAAAAGAAAACAGATTGTCATCAATTGTTTCATTAATAATCTTGATATTTTTATCTATTATTTTATGTTCTATAAAATAATAGATATTCGTTTTAGGGAGTCCAGCAATTAATATTATAATAAAAAAAATTGACCATATAAATATTTTCATTACC
>CAWVZX010000111.1:0-4167 GCA_963934755.1 uncultured Arcobacteraceae bacterium
TGATTAAAAAAACCAATTCCTGTTTTAATATTTGATTTACCAGTTCCATTTACATTTAATTTACAGTCTATACTTGTTTCTTTTGTAATTCTTTTTAACTCTTTCATTTTTATCCTTATTCAGCTATTGTTATTGCTTTTTCAAGATTATTATTTTCTTTAAAATCTTGTGCTTCTTGTTCACTTCTAAATCCGCTAATCCAAACTCTTTTAATGGCTATGCCATTTAATTCGCTATCTTTTAATATAACTTTATACTCTTTTTCTAATATCATTGCGAATTTATTTTTTGTTATATTTGCACCTTCTACTTTGGAAAATACACCAACTTGAATATAATAATTTGAAATAGTACTTATCTCATTTTTCTCTTCAAGCGTTTTGGCAATCTTTCCATTGAAACCTAAAACAGTTAATCTAACATTTGCTGTTCCTTTTTTTACCAAATCAACTGCATGAGCAGATTTATTAGATAAATCTATAATTCTGCCACTTACAAAAGGTCCTCTATCATTAATTCTCACAATTACTGATTTTCCATTTTCTAAGTTTACTACTTTGACTATTGTATTCATAGGCAAAGTCTTATGTGCAGCTGTATTTGCGTACATATTATAAGTTTCTCCATTACTAGTCTTCTTTGCATGAAAATTTGGTCCATACCAAGATGCAATTCCGTTAAAACGATCATTTATTCTAGCAATTGTAGGGTGATATTTTTTACCAAAAACCTCATAGGGACGCATTGTAGCTCTGTGCATTGCTTTACTATTTTTTATTTTAGAGTTATTATTTGATAAAGATGTAAAATCTACTTGTCTATTCCTTGGAGTATTACTATTATAACTGGAAGAATGATAACTTTTATTCGTATAGTTATATTTACTTCCACAACCCACAATAAATAATGCAGTAATACATAATATAAAAATCCTTTTACTTAAATTTAATAACAAGTTTGTCCCCTATATGTATCATACTTGTTGTAAGTTTATTATCATTCATAAGTTTAGTAAATGGAATTTTATGATTTGATGCAATTGCACCTAAAGTATCTCCAACTTTAACTATATAGTCTATAGGTCTCTTATAAACATCAGGATCAATTGGAATCATTAGTTCCTGTTGAATGCTTAGCATATTAGTTTTCAATTCATTGTGTTTTTTAATAACTCTATACCCTAATCCAAATTCCTTTCCAATTGAAGCTAAAGTATCACCACTTTTAACTACATACATTTCGTATTGTGTTGATTTAAGATTACTTTTATTTAGATTATAACGTGATAATTTGGAATATGGTATATATAATCGAGAAGTAGAGTCAAGTGGTAATAAGTTTTTTTTAATATGTTGATTCAATTCTTTTAACTTATTTGTATTTATACCGATAATTTCAGCTACATTTCTTAATAGTACTCCACCTTTTACATCAATACTTGCAATAGGATCACTAATACCTCTATTTAATAAATGAGTATTCTCCTCCTTAAGCAGAAAATCACTATTATTCATCATAGCTAGTACTATTATTTTTCTAATATACCCACGACTCTCTTCTGGCAAATATTGTCTACTTATGCCTTTTTGCACTATTAAAAGATTATCAATGTCTGGTTTGTATTTCCATGTTTTTATTTCTTTAAATATTTTGTTAACTTCACTAAAGCCTACTTTATTTATTTGATATAATTTTAATGTAGTTCTATATTTATTTATTCTAGATTCTTTTCTACAAACTTTATATCCTACATCTTCACAATACATATCAATGGTCGCTCTAGTTAGCCCTTCTATTACTCTGCCTTCACCACAATTATATGCAACAGCTGCCAAGTACCATTTGTCAAACATGCCATGAAGTTTTTTAAGATATGTTACTGCTGCTTTAGTAGACTTAACTATATCCATTCTTTCATCAATATATTCATTTGTTATTAAACCAAAATAATTTGCAGTTGGTTCCATAAACTGCCATAGACCTTTTGCACTTTTATATGAAGAAGCATCTAAGATAAAGTTTGATTCGGCCATTACTAAATAGAGAAAGGCTGAAGGAATTTCATTTTCTCGTAAAAGTTTTTTAATTTTGGGAACAAAAAGATATGCGTTATTTAATTTTTGTGTATATCTTTTTTTACTAAATTTTAATCTATTTTGAAATTCTTCTTGTAATTTGTAGTCAGTCATATAGTTTGAATTTATATCTAATTCGTCTAAAACTGTTAAGTCATTATGTACAAAAGCAGTACTTACAAGAGTAGCTTTAGAAAATGTGATTGCTACAGATAATAAAACTATTTTTAGAAATAATTTCAAATAAATACCTTTTTGTTAATTTTATATTTATTCTACCTAAATCTTTATATCAAACTCTTTAAATAAACTTTTTGCATTATTTGTAGTAAGCTTTTCCACATCCTCTTTTGACATACACAGTAATTCTGCTATTTTTTCTACTACATTATTAGTATATTTAGGTTCATTTCTTTGGCCTCTAAAAGGATGGGGAGTTAAATATGGGCCATCGGTTTCAACTATAATCTTATCCCTTGGTATTTTCGGTAAAATATCAACAAGTTTTTTTGCATTTTTAAAAGTAATAACGCCACCAATGGAAAAATAAAAATTGTGTTCACTTAATGCTAGTAAATGTTCACTAGCATTAAAACAATGCAAAACTCCACCAACTTCTTTCGCATTATGTTCAATTAAAATAGTTTTGCTATCATTTGAAGCTTCCCTAATATGAACAATGAGTGGTTTATTTACTTCTTTTGCAAAATTAATTTGCTCAATAAATATTTTCTTTTGTAGTGCTATATTATTAGCTTTTTCAATTTCATCTTCGGGTAATCTGAAATAATCTAAACCACACTCACCTACTGCTATACACTTAGGATGATTTACATGTTTTTTTAATATATCAAGGTTATAATTATCACAATCATAGGGATGAACGCCTACAGCAAAAAAAACTTCATCGTATTTTTCAGATAAGTCAATTGCTTTTGGTAAATCTTTGGGATCAGCTCCAGGTATCAATATTGCATCAATACCTTGGCTAAGTGCTGTTTGTATTACATCATCTACATCTTCTTCGTATTGAATATTATCTAAATGACAATGAGTATCAATTATTGACATATTAAACTTAAACCTCCGCAATTACATCAATCTTCGCGAGAGCATGTATCCCATTTCCTAATTTACAATCTACTTCAAAAATACCAATTGATTTAATTTTATCTTTTATTGTAATTTGTTTTTTGTCAATTTCAATTTGAGCTTGCTCATGCATTATTTGCTTAATATCTTTATTTGTAACACTCCCGATAAGATGACCATTTGCCCCAACTTTATGTTTTATAGTAAATTTAAAACTATCTATTTTATTTTTTATATCTTCAGCTTGTTTAATTTCTTTATCTACTTTATCTTTCAATTTTACTTGTTCTACTTCCCATTCATTAAGAACTTCAGGGGTAGCATGTTTTGCATATCCTTTTCCTATTAAAAAATTTTTACCATAACCGTCTTTAACTTCTTTTACTTCACCTATAATTCCCAATGATTTTACATCTTTAATTAATAATACTTTCATATTTTATTCCTATTTCTTTAATATTTCTCTTATTGTATCACACAACATCTTTAGCTAGTTTTGTGAAAAAAATTTCCATCAAATTTATTTTACCTCATTAAGCTCTTTTATACATTTATTTATATATACTTTTGTTCCAATTTGTTAATAATTTATTTACAGTTGAGACCATATACCGATCAGGAGGCCCAAATGGCTTTAGATTTGGAAGTAAAACAAGAAATTGTTACAAAACACCAAAGAGACGAAAAAGATACAGGTTCTGCAGAAGTGCAGATTGCAATATTAACGGCACAAATCGCAAGATTGACAAATCATTTAAAGGAAAATCATAAAGATCATCATTCAAGATTAGGTCTTTTAAAAATGGTTGGTAAAAGAAAACGACTTCTTAAATATTTAAGAAGAAAAGATTTCGCTAAATTTACACAATTAGTTGCTGATTTAGGTATCAGAGCTAAATAATTTAAAAGGTAAGTAAACTACTTACCTTTTTTCTTAAATATGACTTATACAAATAAATGTTATTAACGAAAAAAAGTGAATATGCTCTATTATCATTAG
>CAWVZX010000112.1:0-4158 GCA_963934755.1 uncultured Arcobacteraceae bacterium
ATTCTGATAATACTTTGGCTCAGGCCACCTTCTCTTCTTTCAGAATTCACCTTGTCGTGATTTGCATTTTTATATGCGATTTGTGAAGACTCATAAACTAGAGGTGAATGTTTCTTTAGTTCTTCTAAAAATATACCTGCTTTAAAACAAAACATACCACTGTTCCAGTAGTAGTTTCCAGCTTTGAGATATGATGTAGCTGTTTCTAGGTTTGGTTTTTCATGAAATGCTCTTACTTGTAAACCATAGCCTAGACTACTCTCTCTTGCTTCGCAATTCTGCTTATCTACTTCTATATATCCAAATCCGATTTCTGGGAATGTTGGTTTGATACCAAATATCACAAGATTATCTTCAAGTACGAATTCTACTGCTCTTGTTATTACATTTTGATATTCAGTTTCATTTTTTATTAGATGATCAGAAGGAGTCACTAGTACTATTTCATCAAAATTTAGTGCCATACAAGCTAACGCAATAGCTGGTGCAGTATTTCTAGCTATTGGTTCTAAAAGATATTTATTATTATTTTTATCCAACTCTTCAAGTTGGTCAAGTGCTAAGAAGTATTGTTCTGAGTTAGATACGATAAATTGTCTATCGCATACTTTTGAGTTTCTCTCAACTGTAAGTTGGAAAAGTGATTGCCTTGGACTATTTCCAAAAAGTTTTACAAATTGCTTTGGCATAAGAGTACGACTTATAGGCCATAGTCTTGTACCTGAACCGCCACAGAGTATTATATTAGTCATGCTCACTACTTATCACTATTAAATATATCAAGAGTATATGTTTTTGTTGAAACATCTTTTAATCCTTCATCTAATCTATTGGCTACTACTTCATTGTGTTGAGCTAATAATATTCCATTTGATAGTCCCACATATCCAGTCCCTGCTATAGCTATTTTATAACTCATACTATTGTTCCTCTTTTTTAATGCCTTGAATAAATTGCATAAAAAATACTATAAATATAGATAGTATCAATCCTGTTACAAAAGCAACAAGCACTATGAGTTTTTTCTTTGGCTTAATAGGATAATCATTGGTAATAATATCTCCTATTAGTTGAGTTTCTATTATATTATTACTAGAGAGTTGCAATGATAGTTCATTAACTTTTGATCCAATATTATATTTTGCCAGCATACTTCCATCAAATTTATTTTTATCATCTTCTAGTTCTTTTCTTTGTTCTTTAAGGTTTGTAATATTTTTATTTATCAAAGCAATATAATTTTCAATTTCAAGTGTATGTTCTTTTTTAATATCATTGATGATTTTATTTAACATCAAAACTGCTTCTTCATTTGATACTGACTGGACATTAATTTCGATGAAATTAACTGTATTCTTAAGTACTACAACTTTACTTATTCTTGTTTTTTGTTCTTCTGATATATTATTCATATAGATTATTTCTAATCTTTGTACTAAATTGTTTGGATTTTCAATCGCCTTATTATTCTTTATAGTACCAATTTCTACAAAAGCTTTTGCTTCGTAAATAGGTGTCTTCATATAAGCATATACTACTGCTACAATACTTACTACAAAAGTAAATGCTAAAATGAAAAAAATTTTATTCCAAATAGTTTGAAATAATTCTTTCAAATCAATCTCATCCTCTTCTAAGTGTCTTGTATTATTCATATCAGTCATGTAAATTAATCCTTAATTAAAATATAGTATATAGAACTTTCACTTTATTTCTGGTTAAGCTAACTACACTTTTTATTCTTATATGTTATAATCACATCATTATAATACAGAAGGTATGAAGTATACATGGAAACATCACACATCACAACACAAAAATTTATCCTGAAATTTTTTTCTGAAATCATGGTAAAAGGATCCTCAGCTAAAAAGCAGATGTTTGGGCAGCTTTATAATAATTTAAACAAACTATTACACAGAATAGATCAAGAGATAAATATACGAAAATTGAATGATAAAATCGAAGTCATTACTCCAATCGAGTTTGTTACAGAAGTACGGCTTGTACTTTTAAGAACTTCTGGTATCGAACAGGTTCTAGAAGCCTTGCAGTTTGATCATGTAAATACTTTAGATGAAATAAAAGTTACAGTAAATGAGGTGATGGCGAATCAGATACAAAATAAAACATTTGTAGTTCGTGCTAAAAGATCTGGTGCTCATGACTTTAAATCTACGAACATAGAACAAACTGTAGGTGGATATATGTTAGCCAAAAATCCTAGCAGTACAGTAGACTTACTTCATCCTGAAGTAACTATACGAATAGAGTTGATAAATAAACAGCTCAATATCATCACTCAAAAACATGTCGGTCTTTCTGGTTTTCCTATAGGTACGCAAGGTGCTATATTATCTTTAATGTCAGGTGGATTTGACTCTACGGTTGCCTCATACATGAGTATGAAAAGAGGACTTAAAACTCACTTTGTATTTTTCAATCTTGGTGGAATCGCTCATGAAATAGGAGTGAAACAAGTAGCACTATATCTATGGAATAAATTTGGAGCTTCACATAGAGTCAAGTTCATATCTGTACCTTTTGATGATGTTGTAAGCGAAATATTTCGATCAACTAGCCCTTCATATATGGGTGTAACACTCAAAAGACTTATGCTTCTAGCATCTGAAAAAATAGCAAATGACATGGAGATAGATGCACTTGTTACAGGTGAAAGTGTAGCACAAGTTTCTAGCCAAACTTTAAGAAATCTAGCTCTTATAGATAAAGTGACAAATAAACTAATTTTGCGACCACTAGCAACGATGAATAAGCCAGAGATTATGAATATAGCAAGCGATATAGGTACTAGAAGATTTGCTGAAAATATGCCTGAGTACTGTGGTGTTATTTCTAAAAATCCTATCATTCGTGGCTCATATAAAAGAATAGAAGAGATATCTAAAAGATTTAACTATGAAGTTCTCGATATTGCTGTACAAAATGCTAGCACAATATTTGTAGATGAAATAGAAGATAATATTCAAGCCATCGCTACAATAGAAACTGTATCTGATATCTCAAGTGGTGAATATGTTATCATCGATATACGACAAGAAGATGATATAATAGAGACTTCATGTGAAACTTTAAAAATACCATTTTTTCTATTAAAAAATGCATTTAAAAAATTACCACAAGATAAAGAATATTTACTATACTGTGACAAAGGTATCATGAGTCAACTACATGCTCAATATTTAAGGGATTCAGAAAACTACACAAATATCAGAGTCTATAGACCCTAATAATTTTTATGCTCTAATTTGTCCGCTACCATAAATTTTGAACTTATAGGTTGTGAGTCCTTCTATACCCATAGGTCCTCTGGCATGAAGTTTATTTGTACTGATACCAACCTCAGCTCCAAAACCAAAAGAGCCACCATCAGTAAATCTAGTTGAAGCATTTACATATACAGCTGCAGCATCTACAGAATTTAAAAAAGTTTCAGCAGTAGTTATATTTTGGGTAATAATAGCTTCAGAGTGTCCAGAAGAGAATCGTACTATATGTTGTATCGCTCCATTGACACCATCTACTATTTTTATATTTAAAATGTTAGCTAAATATTCAGTATCAAAATCTTCATCACTAGCACTTGATACACTGATTATCTTTTGAGTATTTACACACCCTTTAAGTACAGTTCCTGCTTCATCAAATGCAGCTTTTATCTTAGGAAGAGCATCGACTGCAATAGCTTTATCCACTAAAAGAGTTTCCATCGCGTTACAAACGCCAGGTCTTTGAGTTTTAGCATTTATTGCAATTGCAATGGCTTTATCCAAAATTGCTTCTTTATCTATATATGTGTGGCATTGCCCCTTGTCGTGTTTAACAACACTAACCGTTGCATTTTGGCTTACATGTTTGATAAGTCCAGCTCCACCACGAGGAATGATTAAATCTACATATTTATCCATCTTAATAAGCTTATCAACACCTTCTCTTGAAGAATCAGGAATAAGTGATATTAATGATGAGGGTAAGTCATTTTGAATCAAAACAGACTGTAAAACTTTTGCAATAGCTTCATTTGAGTTTTGAGCCTCTTTCCCACCTTTTAGTACACATACATTTGAACTTTTAAAACACAAAGCAGCTGTATCACTTGTAACATTTGGACGAGATTCATAAATGATACCAATTACT
>CAWVZX010000113.1:0-4125 GCA_963934755.1 uncultured Arcobacteraceae bacterium
TATCTAGCAAATGTAACTAAAAATAAATTTACACCATTTAGCATCATTTCTAAAGACATATATATAACAAAAATATTTCGTCTTGAAATAACACCTATAGCTCCAATTGAAAAAAGCATCATCGATACAAAAGCTAACGATGTTAATGAAATCATCAAACTTCTCCCTTGTGTGGAACTCTATTTCTTCTTTTCTTAACCAAAACAACTGCACCAATTAATGCCACTAATAATAAAACAGAAACTAACTCAAATGCTACTAGCCAGTTTGTATATAGTTGCATTCCTATAGGTTTAATATTTCCAAAATCAGTATTTGTAAAGAGTAAATCTTTTTCTGGTAATTTTGAAACAGCCTTTAAAATCAATATGTTTAAAGGAATCATGATAACTGCACCTAAAGCAATAAATTTAAATTTATGAGGTTCTTTTGGTAAATCTTCTTCTTTAATATTAAGGAACATTAAAATAAATAAAATTAGAGTCATAATAGCACCAGCATAAACCATAATCTGCACTAAAAATAAAAATGTTGCACTTAACAATGCAAAAATACCAGCAACACTTAGCATAGAAATTAATACACCCAAAGCACTATACATAGGACTTGTATAAACTATCATAGCTACAGCACCACTTATAGCTAAAAAAGACAATAGTATAAAGAGTACATCAATCATCTTTTAAGTCCTTTGATCTTTCATTTGCCATCAAAGCTTTTTTATCTAAAACAAACTCTTTTCTAGTAGACCCAATAAATGAAAAAATTCCTGTATCCATTCTAATAGCATCACATGGACAAGCTTCTACACAATACCCACAAAATACACATTCTAATAAGTCAATTTTAAACTCTTTTGGTCTTTTTTCAGCATGCTCATCAAACCTTTCTTCTGCTTCTATGAACATACATTCAGCAGGACAAGCAGTAACACACATGTCACATGCAACACACACTTCACTACCATCATCATGTTTAGTAAGTCTGTGTACGCCTCTATATCTTTCATTAAGATCATCTGGTTGTATCTCAGGATATTGTCTTGTTTTTAAATTATCGTTATCTTTAAAGTTTGTTCTAAAATGTCTTAAAGTAGTCATCATTCCACTAGCAATTGCAGGTAAATATAACTTATCTTTAAACGATTTTCCTTTTCTTTTAACTACAGTAATTCCCATCTTAACTCCCTTTGACTACAATAAATGTAGCTGTAACAATTATATTTAAAAGTGATAAGGGTAATAATACTTTCCACCCTAGCATTTGTAACTGATCATATCTAAATCGTAATACAGTCCATCTAACCCAAATAAATACAAAAGCCATCATAAAAAATTTAACTAAAAATGTACCAACTTGAAGAACAGTCGTTATGATATTTACACCATTTGAACCAAGTCCTATGGTTAAAAATAATACTAAAAGTGCAACTACACTTAAAGCCATGCCCCAAAAAGCTATAGATAAAATCTTTGTTTCTTTTTCTCTTGAAGTATCAGAACCAATAGCTTTATTGTTTTTTTTCATCCATCTAGTAAAATTTAATACACCAAGTGGTAATAAAATAATAATAGCAATCATCACATAATTCATATTAGCTTGTATTGATTGTGTATTCATCCATGGAATTTGATAACCACCCAAAAAGATTGTAGCAATAATAGCACATGCTGCACTCATAGCAGCATATTCACCAACTTGAAAAAGACCAAATCTCATAGCAGAATATTCTGTATGATATCCAGCAACAATCTCTGATTCACCTTCTGCTATATCAAAAGGAGCTCTATTTGTTTCAGCAAATGCACACACTACAAAAATGATAGCTGCTAGTGGTTGTATAAATATTCCCCACATAGGAATAACTACAAAAAATGTTCCTGCTTGAGCATTTACAACTTCCGTTAAGTGAATTGAACCATATGATAATATCATAGAGATAAGAGATAAAATCATAGCTGCTTCATACGAAATAACTTGCGATGCAGCTCTAATTGAGCCTAGTAAAGCATATTTACTATCAGATGCAAATCCACCTAAAATAATTCCATATATAGATAGTCCAGCAAATGCTACAAACCATAACATTCCAAAATCAGCAGGAATGGCTTGCATAATATGCTCTTTTCCATCAATTATTAAATTATCAGCAAAAGGAATCATAGCAAATGTCAAAAATGAACTTAAAAAAACTATTCCAGGTGCAAGTGTAAATAACAACTTGTGTTTAATATGTTTAGCGACAAAATCTTCTTTAAAAATCAATTTTAACATATCTGCAAAACTTTGTATTAATCCACCAAGTCTTAGTGGGCCAATATTACATCTGTTTGGACCTGATCTATCTTGTATAAATCCAGATACTCTTCTTTCCCACCAAACAAAAACAGGTGTTAATCCTACTGCTAATAAACTAGCTATTGCTATATTTATTATTAATATTACTGTAGTAGATGTACTCATAGAGTTCCTTTACCAATCATTTCTTTTAAATGTTCTATTATTGAAGTAATAGTTTCAGCAGTATTGTCTTTTTTCATTTTTGTTACAACTTTTTGTTTAATTCCATCAGTATTAATATATGTTCCAGATTTTTCATAAAATGAAGCAATAGGTATAGCGATATCTGATTTCTCTATAGTAGAACAAAGATGAGTAAACATAGAAATAACTTTTTTTGCTTCAAGTAATGCTACATTATTATCAAAATAGTTATTATCAACTATTATGACTAGACTAGCCTTAGCTAAAGATGATTTAAAATAACTTGTGTCTTCGTTAATTTCGATCTCTTTTAATGCTTTTCTATTTGTAGATCTATCGCTATTTCTTAAATAATCATCTCCAAAGTTTTCATCGTATGTATCAGGCGAATAAGCTGAAATAGATGCATTTAATTTTGAAGCCAAATTATTAACATTTCTCATTTCTTCAATTGATAAGTTAGGACTAATAACAAATAAAATATCTTTTTCTGTAGATAAGTATTTGAAAAATTGTGTCATCGTATTTCTAAAATCTGAAGCATCATTATCTAAAAGTGCTATCTCAAATCTATGTTTATTTTCATTATGGTAAGATAATCTTCCCTCATCACACATAAAAAAACCATTTACATCCATATTCTTTCTTGGTCTAAATCTAAATATTTGATCATCTTTATATTTTTCTTTTCTATGATCTACTGTTATATTACAACCCTTAGAACATCCATTACAAATGGCATTAAAAGAATCTAAAAACCAAACTCTTTGTTTAAATCTAAAATCTTTAGAGGTTAATGCTCCAACAGGACATAAATCAACTACATTCATAGCATAAGGATTATCTAAAGGACGACCTGGAAATGTTCCTATATACGAATGATCACTTCTACCAAGTACTGCCAATTCATTTGTTTTAGTGATATCTGAGCAAAATCGTGTACATCTAGTACATAAAACGCATCTTTCTCTATCAAGCATAACATTAGATCCAATATCTATTCTTTTTGCATGATTTGTTTTTGCATCAACACTTACTCTAGATTCATAAAATCCTGATTCCATATAATAGTCTTGAAGCTTACATTCTCCTGCTTGATCACAAGTAGGACAATCTATAGGATGATTTATAAGTTCTAATTCTAGTATATCTCTTCTAACTTTTTCAATATTTTCACCTTGAGTTCTAACTTCCATACAATCTTGCACAAGAGTATCACAAGAAATTTGAGGTCTTTTTTGGCCTTCTATCTCAACCATACACATTCTACAGTTTCCATCTTTTCCAAGAGCTTGATGATAACAAAAATGAGGTATATAAATATCTTCATCAAGTAGTTTATCTATTAATAAACTACCCTTTTGGGCTTCCATTTCTGTGCCATTTATTTTTATTTTAACAATTTTACCCATTAACTGTTTCTCCTTGTCTTATACTTGTATTTTCAATATAAGATTCAAACTCATGTCTAAATTTTTGAATAAGGCTTTTCACTATATCTTTGACTTTGGTTATTTATAAATTTTCCGCCACCGCTTGATATCTGCTCTGCTTTTTGCTCTTCTTTTTGCTTCTTCATTATCTCTTTTTGCTATTCTTTTTGCTCTTTTATTCGTTGATTAATATACAACAATGCCATTC
>CAWVZX010000114.1:0-3904 GCA_963934755.1 uncultured Arcobacteraceae bacterium
ATATTTTATAAAGATTATGATAAAATATAAAAATTTTATCATCTTTTATGGATACTTTTATATTTGAAGATATATGATTATTTATGATTATAGGCATTAAAAAGTTGCTGATATCATACGTTAATAGAGTGTCACTTTTAGAAAAAATTTGATTTATTTCTTTTGAATTTAATAAGATAATTGTTAGAAACAATATCAATATTATTTTCATAAGAAATTTTGAGCTAAAATAATAGCCCTATAACTATTTTTAAGTTTTTCATATAATAGAGTTCTTCTGAAAATATTCATATCTTCAGAAAAGCTTTTACTTATTGTTTACTAATATAAGCTTCATATTGTCCATATTATCCAAAAGAAATGGTTCTAATAATTTAATTTGAAATTTCTTCTTATTATCCGGATATAGTCTAAATTGTCGTTTAAACTTTCCTTTTAAAGAAAATTCTTTTTTATTTACAAGAAGTACAATATCCAACGATTCAAAAGAAGGTACAATACTTGCTTTACCAGTATTTGCAATTTCTAAATCTATTAAATTATTCTTTTTATTAAATGTAAAATAATTAACCTTAAGCTTGGGCTGATAGTTACATTTTTTAACAAATAATAAACCTTCATAACTAAAAATCATTTTTAAAGATGATTCTGCCTTATTTGTTTCTGATTCTTCTGTATTATTTTTTGTCAAGTTTAATGGTACTTCTTTGACTACTATTCTATAAGTATGTTCTTTTTTTGGGATATTATTCATATTTACTTGAACTCTAAAATTCTTCTGCGTTTTTGCTTGCATTATGAATTGTTTTGGATACCAAGTTATTTCACTGGAAACTTTATTTCGAATTTCATTATTTTTATCATCATAACCATCAACTCTTTTTAAAGTTATTTCTACCCCAATTTGTTCATCTGAGGCATTGATAGCTGTGTAATCTTTAAATTTATCTTTTATATATGAATTATTTGAACAAATATCTGATACGAGAGGATTGAAAGAAACACTGTAAGAATTTACTGCAAATATTAATAAAAATAAAGGCAGCAAACTATTTTTAGAATGAACTATTTTAAGCATTAAATTGCAACAATAGCAACTGTTAAAGTAGTTTCATATGCTCCACTTAAAGAACCTACAGGCACTGCATCTGGAGTAAAGGACATAAGCCCAACCGAAGTAGTACCATCATTTCTACCAGTACTTAAAGTAAAAGCTGTTCCTAATGTGATATCTACAGAATCAAATTGGTAATTCATAACTATTTGTTCCGTTGCATCTAAGGCGTGTGTAAGATGGCCATTATTTGTAGTATCTGATATAGTCATATTTATTCCTGCACTATTATTATTAAGTACAAAAATATTTTTTGTTATAGCAGCATGAGTGTCACCTGTAAATGCACTACCAAAATCTAATTGATTATCACCATCTGCAAAAGTTGATGAATCCCTATTCCCAGCACTTATACTCGAAAAACCTACGACACTAACAGCATCAACTTCAGCTGACAAACCAATTTCATTTTCAGCGGCAAATACATTAGTTACTAAAAAAATAGCAAGTAATGAACAATATTGTCTTATCTTAAAACTATACATATTACATCTCCTATTAAAAATTTAAATTAAATTAAATTAAATATAATAATAAATTTAATTCATATTTCATTCTATTCTTTTTAGTATTGATTGTCAAGTTTTTGGACAATAAATACTAAAAATAATCTTAAAAGAATAGAAGTTATACTTTAAACTTTCTTTTTTATAATAATATTTTGGACATCAACAGCAGTGCCTTTCTCTTTTGATTCATTTATGATTATTTCAAAATATTCCTCTTTTGTTTTTTCTGTTTGATTGAGGTATTTTCCTATATATTTTCCAATCTTTAGGTTCTCTAAATAAAATACTCCATTTTGATTAGTAAAAGTTACGTATTTTTGATTTGTTGTTACACTTGTAAGTTCAAAAACTTTGTACGCCATAACTTCATTATCTTCATTAATAATAATCCCAGTAAGTGAATACCATTGGTTGATATATGCCTGTATTAGGTTCCCGCTCTTGTAGTTACTTTTAATATATTGATTTGCAGCACCTTCTAAAAAATAATTTTGTGATAAATTTGACTTATCATAACTTATTTCTTGCGTTATGTAGTTATTGTTTGGGATAGCAAAAAGATTACTTATTGGGTAACCTTTTATTCCAACTATATTTTCTCTATCAGTTGAATTATTATTTAACATAATAAAACTACTGTGAATTGGCTTAGTCATAGCTACAAAATTATCAGCAAACACAAGACCACTTTGTAATGAGATATTAACACTTTTATCATTATTGCTATTTTGTTCATATTTCAAATCTACTATATATTTATCTTGATTTATTTTTGTTCGAATACTTTTTGAATTACTTTCTGTATTTTTATCTATAAAATATATATTGGAGTATATATCTAAATTTTCTTTGTTTTTATAAGATATATTATATGAAGTTCTTTGTGTAAATTCTTTTTTGTCATAATGATTATTTCTTTGGTTAATACGATATTTAAAATCACCAAAATTGTAAGATATTGCCATAAGAAAAGAAAAGGAATTATCAGATTCATCATTTTTTTCTTTATTATATTCAAGAGATGAAGATATTTTTTGATTGATTTTATACCTAAACTTTAAATCTGTATTTACATCTTTACTATTGTTTGTTTTTAGAGTTTTTAAATTTACATTCATTGTTAATTTCTGTGTTAATACTTTATTGATATTAAGATTAAATATATCAATTCTCTCCAATAAATTATTATTTTGATATTTATTTTGATATTCAAAAAAAGTATTTATTCTTATATCAAATATGTTTGTTATATACCGTAAAGTATTCTTTTGATCAGATTGATTTTCTTCAATTTCTTTTTTTACTTCAGAGTAATGTATTAAACCATATTGTGTTCCCAAAAAAAAAGTATAAGCATAAGAGAAAGTATCATTTTGTTTAATACCTCCCAATTCTAATGTAATATTATCAAATAAACCATATTTAATTATAGATGAAATAACTATTTCATCATTGTTATAAAAAATCTCATTATTTTCTTTATATTGTTCTATCCCAACTCCATAACCATAGGAAAAAACACCTTGTGCTAGTATTTCATTATATTTATAATCATTAAAACTCAAAGTATCACTTTGACCATATTCATTAGAAATAACAATTTTTATAATATTAAGTCCTTGCGGTATATTTAAATCATAAAAATTATGATTCCCAGCTTTTAATTCAAATGAGTTTTTATATTCATCATTGATATATAGTTTAGCAAGACTATCTTCTTGGATAAAAAACTCATATTGATTAATTCTATTTGTATTATTATTACTATTTAATTTAAATAGATTATTAATCGTTGATGATGAAAATCCAAGTGTACTATGAGACTCTAACTTTGAGTGTGAAGGTAAATGTATATCTCCTAAACTATACCTTTGCATATTATTGGCATCATCCTTTTCCAAAAATATCTTATCTCTATAAAATCTATCTCTAGAGTTCTGTTTGTAAGATACAGAACCATTTAGAATATAATCATCAATATTTATAAAAAAGCTGTTTTTTAGATTTAAGTTTTTTATATGGTCTGCATCAGAATCATTTAAAGATTGATTTATATATATATTTGAGACACCAGAGTATTTAGATGGCAATAATATATTTCTATTATCTAATTTTTTGTTTTTTGTTTTAAAATTTAACAGCTTAACTTTTAAAGTTTTTGGAGGTATTTTTATATATATTTTTTGTACTTGATCATCAAAATATGATTCGATTTCATATTTCATAAATATATTTAAAGAAACTAGCTGATCTAATTTATCATTATTTTTTTTATATTTTA
>CAWVZX010000115.1:0-3904 GCA_963934755.1 uncultured Arcobacteraceae bacterium
ATAATGCCTAAAAAAATAACTACTCGTTTAAGCTATTCTTTATAGGATGGTTTAAGTGCCTTGATTAGAATATTATTCTTTTTATCTTGATAATCAATATTCATATTTTTAAATAAATCATATAAAAAAGACTTTTTATATGATTCATGTATATATTTTTGATTAAATTCATCAGCATCTATACATTCGAAGGTACTAGTACATATTTTATCTTTATAAATTGACAAATCTAATACTAGATTACCAAAATTTAATAATTGTAATTGAATATAATCATCATAATAAAATATAAAACCATTATCATTGTATTTCATTGTTGGTGTTTTTATAAGTATGGTTGAGCTGATGGAAGTATTTGGCTGCTTAGACGCACACCCAAGTAATATAAAAGTATATATAATAAATGATATAGTTCTAATATTATCAACCTTGTATTAATTAAAAGTAGTTTACAGTATTTTACTTAAATAAAAGTTATGATATAATCTAATATGTTTACAGGACTTATAAGAGAGATGGCTGAAGTAAAAAGCTTGAGCGAAAATTTATTAACAATAAAAGCTAATTATCAACCAAGTATTGGTGATAGTATTGCTATAAATGGAGCATGTCTAACTGTGGTTGCAATTTCTGAGGGTATATTTAGTGTTCAATTATCGCCAGAAACACAATCAGTATTAGCAATGGAAAACTACAAAGGTTTTGTTCATATAGAACCAGCAATGATGATGGGTGATCGTTTTGAAGGTCATATTGTACAAGGCCATGTCGATTGCATAGGGTCAATAACGAATATTATGCCAAATGGTAATTCTATAGATTTCTTTATTGCTGTACCTAATGCATATTTGAAATATATTATTTCTAAAGGTTCAGTAACCGTAGATGGAATAAGTTTAACAGTTAATGAGGTGATGAAAGACGCATTTAGATTAACTGTTATTCCCTATACTGTTGAAAATACATTATTTAACTCTTATTCTATTAATAGCAAAGTTAATATTGAAACAGATATGTTTGCTAGATACATTTTCAATATGTTTAAAAAGAATGATCAAGATGATGGTATATCCTGGGATACAGTTGATAATATAATGGCTAAGTACTAGGTACTTTGTTATTACTGTTATCATATAAATAATAATCTCTATTTCCAAGTGTTATAGCGTAAGGCAAAACTAAAACTTCTTGAATGTTATCTTTGACTTGAATGTTTGTAACTTTCCCTACTTTTATTCCAAAAGGAAATATATTATCCATGCTACTCGTAATTACCTCATCTCCTAATTTTATATTTCTCCATATAGGAATATATTTTATTATTAGTTGGCCATCATTTCGAATACCGCTTGTGATCCCAGGTACATTTTCTTTGCCAATAAATACAGTGTAGTTACATTTATTATGTTCATTTAAATATGCTATTGAATTCTTATTTTTACTTAATAATATACCTGCGCTATAACCATCAAAAGTTATAAGGGAATAGATTTTTGAAGTATTTAAATCTTTCTTATCAATTGTTACTCGCGAAAAATCTTGTAATTTGTAATATGATAAAACTTTTATTTTTTCCAACTCTAAATCTAATGGCTTTATAATATTTAAATTTTTATTTAATTCATTTAATTCATTAACTTTTACATCATATAATAATTTATATTTTAAAGATGTGTCATTAGAGCTTTTTAGTTGATTTATATAATTAAGCTGGTTAAAGTACTTTTCAATTGTATTATTAAGAGACAGTAAAACAGTTATATTGGCAGATTGAATTGATTTATTTAATACAGAAAGTTTATGTTGAATAACTCTTTCTATATTAAAGATGTATATTATGCCAATTGTGAGTAATATTAAAAAAAAAGCAAACTTTTTATTCATTCGATATTAGTCTGAGTAACGAGTCTTCATCTAATACTTTACTTGTCCCATAAGCAACTGCTAATAATGGTTCATCTGCGACACGCACCGGAAGTTTTATGTCGGCTGTAAGATACTTATCTAAACCACGAATTAGTGCACCTCCACCTGTTAAAACAACACCATTATCTACTACATCACCTGCTAAATCAGGTGGCATATCTTCTAATACTTGTCTTACTGCTAATGCAATTTCCTTTAATGGTTCATGTAAAGCAGTTCTTACAGCTTCACTTGTAAGTTCAATACTTGTAAGTAGTCCAGAACTATCCCTACCTTTGACTAAAATACTCACATCTTTTGTTTGTTTAATTGCTGTGCCAATTTCTATTTTAATATTTTCTGCAGTTCTTTCACCTATATAAAGATTGAAATTCTGACGAACATAATCTATAATTGCTTTATCAAATCTGTCACCTGCAACTTTTATAGATTTTGAAAGTACTAATCCCCCTAAGCTTGTTACACCTATTTCTGTTGTACCGCCACCAATATCTACAACAACATAACCATCTGGACTACTAACGGGAATTCCAGCTCCAATAGCTGCTGCCATTGGTTCTTCCACAAGATAAACTTCTCTTGCTCCTGCACTTAAAGCAGATTCACGAACAGCTTTTCTTTCAACTTGCGTAATTCCGTGTGGTATACAAATAATAATTCGAGGGCGTAAAAATGATTTTCTTCCATGTGCTTTTTCTATAAAGTATCTAATCATTCTTTCTGTCATCTCAAAATCAGCGATGACACCATCTTTCATTGGTCGTACAGCTTGAATATTAACTGGGGTTTTACCAATCATCTGTTTAGCTTCTTTACCAACAGCTAGAATTTTATCTCTACCATATCTATCATGTTGTACTGCTACAACTGATGGTTCATTAATAATGATACCTTTACCCTTAACTGAAACAATGGTATTTGCAGTACCAAGATCTATGGCCATATCAGTTGAAAACCAACCAATAAATTTATCAAAAATCATTTTATACCTTTTTATACTACTTTTGGTAGTTTTATTTTATTAACAACATCTTCTGTAATAGTAACTGTTTTACCTTTATGTTCAGGTAATTCGTACATTACATCTAACATAATATCTTCTAGTATGGATCGTAAACCTCTTGCTCCAGTTTTTCTATCTATTGCTGCTTTTGCTATAGTAATTAAGGATTGCTCATCGAAGACTAAAGTTACATCATCCATTAGAAAAAGTTTTTTATACTGCTTAACAAGAGAATTCTTTGGCTCTGTTAGAATATGTATCATAGCATCCTCATCAATCTCTTCTAAAATAGCAGTCATATGTAATCTACCAATTAATTCAGGAATCAAACCATATTTAACTAAATCATCAGACTCAATTTTTTGCATAATATTATTTTGTTCATTTTTAGTCTTTTTCTCTTGGTTAAAGCCTAATATATTTCCACCCTCTCTTTTTCCAATGATATCTTTTATACCATCAAAAGCACCACCACAAATAAATAATATGTTTGTAGTATCTAGTTGGATAGAGTCTTGTCCTGGGTGTTTTCTTCCGCCTTTTGGTGGAACATTTACTTGGCTACCTTCAACAATTTTCAATAATGCTTGTTGTACACCTTCCCCACTTACATCTCTTGTGATACTTCTGTTTTCACTCATTCTAGCAATTTTATCAATTTCATCAATAAAAATGATGCCTTGCTCTGCTTTTTTAATATCCCCATCTGCTGCTTGTATTAGTCTTGTCACAACATTCTCAACATCATCACCTACATAACCAGCTTCAGTAAGACTTGTCGCATCAGCTATAGCTAAAGGTACATCTAAATATTTTGAGATAGTTTGAGCTAATAGTGTTTTTCCACTACCTGTAGGGCCTATTAGTAAAACATTTGATTTTGTGAGTTCTGTTAAGTCTTCACTAGTTGATTGTCTAAAAATCCTTTTGTAATGATTATAAACAGCCACACTTAAAACTTTTTTGGCTTTTTCC
>CAWVZX010000116.1:0-3835 GCA_963934755.1 uncultured Arcobacteraceae bacterium
AATGAATCCGTTCTTATTTTAACTAATTGAACGATAATGTATTATACGAAGGATACTAATGAAATTACTATTACTCACTATCACTATTATCATCTTTTCAGGTTGTAATAATGAACGCTTACCAGCCAAGAAAAATAAAATATATAACAAAAATTCAATATATTAATATTCCTTTCAAAGATTTTAAAACAATAGTAAAAGAAAAAGAAATTAAAAATGCAGTTCGGAAATCAGTCAAAAAAGAACATATTAAAGATAAAGAACCTAAGCCTACTATTATGTATGCACCAAAAAAGTTTATAAAAATTCCTAATAAAAAAATGGATTTTATGATAGGTATAAATAAAGATAAATCTGAATTTATTTATTTAGAAGGTAAGTTTGAGAGTTATACATATCAAAATTTTAAAAAGTTTATGAAACAGTCATCCACAAGTGCAAAAGAGATAAAGATAAATTCAAATGGGGGAGTTGTGAAAACTGCTATGCAAATAGGAGCTTATGTCTATGATAATAAATGGGATACAGGAGTTGATAAAGAAATAAATAATCTAAAAATTGGAATGACAAATATATTAACTATGGACAAAATAAGTCTATTGTATTCTTTACAATACATCCTAATTTAAAAGGATATTTATGATTTATACAGCAAAACTAACTGGTAATAAAAGAGATGTTTATACTACATCACCTAAAGCATTATTTACTAATATACAGCCATTAGAAGGGTTATTTAGAGATCATTGTTGGGTAGAGATAAATGATGTAATTAGCGAAATACAACCTAAGGGTCATCAAAAACCATGTTAGTAGAGTTTGAAGCTGATTTGAAAAAATACAAAAAACAAGGTACTGAAGTATCTTATACACTAAAAAATATTAGAAATTTAAAATCTATGCAAGGCTTTTACAATTAAAACTTTATTTATATTTATCATACCATTATTGATACTACACACAGGTTGTACAGTTAAAAAATCTAAACAACAATCAAATATCATTTATAAAACAAAATATATAACGCTCCCTTGCAAAAAAGAAGTGAAAAAGGTTGTGAAAAAGCAAAATAGAAAGAGTATTTCAAAAAATCTAAAAAAATCTACTTCACTCAAAAATGATACTATAGGAACTCAAAAAAAATATAGACAACCTTCAAAAACAAGAATTTATGCTCCAGAAAAATACACAACAAGAGTAAATCAAACTATGAATTTTATGATAGGTATAAATACAGATAAATCAAAGTTCGTATATATGGAGGGTGAGTTTGATAAAGATACTTATAAAGAATTTATAAAATTTTCTAAAACGATTGACAAAGATATTAACGAGGTAAAAATCAACTCCAATGGTGGTGTAGTAGCCAGTGCAATGAAAATAGGATCATATATAAAAGAAAACAAATGGAATACAGGACTAGATGCTGAGATGAATTGCTATTCTGCTTGTGGGTTTGTGTACTTTGCAGGAAAAGAAAAATCACTACAAGGTGAAGCCAAAATAGGACTTCATAGACCATACTATCCAAATAAGAAAGATACATACAAATCTATACAAAAAGTAAAAAAAGTGTATGTGAGTTATTGGCGATATATAAAAGCTCCTATGGATTTGTACTATGAGATGATGGATATAGATAGAGATGAATTATTTATTTTAGATAAAAATAATATAGAAGAATATATAGATATTAAACTAGTAAGTTAGTTTTATAGACATGATATGTCTATACTATTACATACAATTACAATATAAATTCAAGAGGAATACAAAATGGAATCAAACATCATTAATAAAAAGACAACAGAAGAACAAGTACTCAATACAATAAAATATACTTTTGCATTTGTGATTGTAACGATGGGTGCAATAGGATATTATAACTTTTTTAATAATGGAAGTTTATCTCCTACAATGTTATTAATCATTATTATGTTTGTGGTGGTTGAAGTTGTAATTATCGCTATTACAACGATTAAATTTTCATCGAGTATTAAGCAACATAAAAGCATCAATATCTTTTTATATATGGGTATTGCTGTTATGGGACTCATTGCAGGTGTAGGAATAGATAATACTATATGGCATCTTGTAGAAGAAAAATATAAGCAAGTAAAACAAGCAGATGTGATAGTAAAAGCAGATGAAATAAATCTTTTAAATCTGAAAAAACAACTTTTTATTATAAAAAATCAAAAAGATACTTTGATTAAAAGACAAAACAAAATAGAAAACCAAAAAATAGCAACACTTAAAGATATTAAAAAATATGATAGAAACCTAAGGGGTATTATATTTTCTGTTGCAAAATGTACTGAATCTGAAGACTGTAAAGATAGAAAAACATCTGCTTTACAGAATAAAGAGATTTCGATGAATACATTAACAGGCTATAATACAAACCTCAATGATTTGAGAATTGAATTATCTGACAATAAAAAACAATATCTAAATGTTCAGTTAAAAATTAATACGATTAAAAATACGCAAATAGAGTTTGAAAAGAAACATAGATTAACTGTTGATAATCAAAAATCAGAATCTGTAACACATATGTGGATTATGAACTTTTTTAATGATGTTTTTAAAACTAATATAGATAATCCCCAAAGAGTATTTGTAATGATACTTTCATTTGTGATTTATCCTATTTATATCTTGTTTGTGATGTTTGCTGCTTCAAACTCAGTTGAGATGAAAGAGGAGCGAAAAGTATTACAAGAGAAAAATAAAAAAGAAAGAACTATTCTTTTAAATGTTATTAAAATTATGAATGGTTTACTCTCTAAAGTGATTATCTATTTTATTAAAACAAGAAATAGAAAAGTTAAAATAATTGAAACTGAGATAGAAAAAGAAGTTGAGATTGAAGTAGAAAAAATAATCTATAAAGATGGTAAAGAGATAGTAGAGATAGAAGTTGAAAAAGCAATTATCGTTGAAAAAGAAAAAATTATAGAAAAGATTGTACATGTTCCTATGATAGAAAAAGAGTTCATCATAGTACCAGCAGGTACAGATCTCAATGCCTTAAATAAACTAGCAAAAAGTGGTATCGTTCCAGAAGATTTATCAAAAATATTGGAAAATACACAAGACAGTATCAAATGATAAATACAAAACTACACAATATCCTCATGGAAAAAGATATAGAACAAAAAGCATTATCAGCTACTATCGATACAGTACTAATGAGAAGAATACTTTTAAAAGAACGATTAAAAAATTATGGTATCGTTTTACTTTTTATTTTTTTTATACTATTTTTGTTGTTTATACTTTATTATCTCTATATGAAGAATTTATCACCAACGTATATAAGTGTAGATGATATAAAAATAGAGAAAATATACCAAAAGAAAGATACTCAAACTGCCAGTAAAGAAAGCAAAAAAAAGAAGCAAGAATCAAAAAAGATGGTACCAAAAAATGGTATAGATTATGTAAAGCATAATAATTTTGTTTTTAAAAGAGTATGGGAAGATGGAATACTAAAAAAAGAAACTAAACTAGCTCCCACAATAAAAGAGTCAAGAAAGATAGAAAAAATACCACAGTTTTCTAATGAAAAGAATGATTTGATAAATGATAAATAAATTTAAAGACAGAATATGCCTAAAAAAAATAGTTATACTAGTATAGCCAATAAAAGGATTTTAAAATGAACAACATAAAAGACTATATCACAAAACAAAGAGATATTTCAAGTCAAAATGAGAATAGTATCTTAGGGGTTACTACTGGATTAGATTTACTTGATATAAAAATTTCTGGTTATAAAAATAAGGAACTAAACTTAATAGCTAGCAGAGTTGGTTATGGAAAAACATCA
>CAWVZX010000117.1:0-3826 GCA_963934755.1 uncultured Arcobacteraceae bacterium
TATATTTACAGCTGGAATTGCAAAATTGTTCTCTTTTGCATAATCAAATAATTTTTTTGCTTCGCTACCTGTTAAAACTCCTGTTTTTACTACATCTAATACTGCCATATTTTTTACCTTTTATTTATATTCTATTTTAGCTTTTGCTTTTAAATCATCAGTAATCTTTTTCACTTTACTCATAAAAGCTTTTTGCAATAACTCTTGTTTTAATTTTTTTTCAACAACTACAAATGATAATGCAGCGGATTCCTTTCTAGCATCAAGATATATTATATGAAATCCATATTGTGTTTTTAAAGCTTTTTTTGTAATTTCACCAACCTTAAGAGCTTCTGCAGCTGTACTAAATTCTGGCAACATTTTTTCTTTTGTAAACCAACCCAATTCACCACCAGTAGAGGCAGATGGTCCAGTAGATTTTTCTTCAGCAATCTTTGTAAATGCAACTTTTAAATCTTTCTCTAAAGACAAAGTTTTAATAATTTTATCAGCTTCTATTTCAGTTTTAACTAAAATATGGCTAGCTTTTAATTCCAATGGTTTAACATATTTTTCTTTGTTATCATCAAAATATGACTTCACATCTTTATCTTCAACAATAATAGTTTCACTAAGATCTCTAATCCAAATTTGATAAGCTAAATTTTGTTTTACTTTGACTAATTCTTCTTTATATTCAGCTGATTCGATAATTTTACTTTTAAAAGCTTCTTGAGCTAGAATTTTTTGCTCAATAATATTGTCCAGAACTTGTTTTTGTTGTTCTTTTTGTAATGTTTCAAACTTAACTCTTGGATCTCTTAATGCAACAACAATAGTAGACTCTGTAATATTTTCGCCATTAACAACAGCATAAACTTTATCTTCTTCTGCAAATAACGAACTCGAAATAGCTAAAGACGCCACTATACTAATAATCATTTTTTTATTAATCATTTTTTTATTAATCATTTTCATTTATATACCTTAATTTTTTCACATTATAACAAAAACTAAATAAATGTAAAATTTAAAATTTAAAATTTACCTTAAGAAAGACTTTAAATTATTCTTTTTTTATGTTATAATCTAAAACTTTGAAACTAAAACTTAACTTAAGTTTATAGGATAATAGATAAAGGAAAAAAATTAAATGAGAATTTTAATAGTAGAAGATGAAAGTACATTAAATAGAACACTGCAAGAAGGTTTACAAGATATTGGATATCAAGTTGATATTGCAGAAAACTTTAAAGATGCAGAATATTTTATTGAGATTAGAAACTATGATTTAGTATTAACAGATTGGATGTTACCTGATGGCGATGGTCTAGAATTAACTAAATTAGTAAAAACTAGAAGTGGAAGAACTTCAGTTGTAATAGTAAGTGCAAGAGATGATAAAGAAAGTGAAATTAAAGCATTAACAACAGGTGCAGATGATTATATTAAAAAACCATTTGATTTTGATATTTTACTAGCAAGAATTAAATGTAGATTAAGATTTGGAGGAACTAATGTTATCACAATTGAAAACTTAGCAATAAATCCAGATGAAGAAAAAATTACATATGATGGTAAAGAAATAGAATTAAAAGGTAAGCCTTTTGAAGTATTAACTCACCTAGCTCGACATAGAGATCAAATTGTATCAAAAGAACAACTTCTTGATGCTATTTGGGAAGAACCTGAATTAGTAACTCCAAATGTAATTGAAGTTGCTATCAATCAAATTAGACAAAAAATGGATAAACCATTAAATATTGCTACGATTGAAACAATCAGAAGAAGAGGATATAGATTCTGTTACCCTCCTAAAGTAGAAAAAATAGTTTAATAATGGCTATAAAAAGCATATATAAGGAATTTTCTCATAAACTTATATTTGCTACTTCATTTTTTGTTATTGTATTATCACTTATTTTTTATGGTTTTACAAAGGCAACAATATATAAAGATATCTCGGATGAGCTTATCAAAGATGCGGAACTCATCGTTACACTTTCAAAATCAAAAAAAGATGGCATACATAATTCAAATTTAAAAGTTCTTGTAAATAATGATACCACTATAGAATTTATAGAAATAATAAAAAAACCAACTATTCCATTTCGTAAATATTCGATCAAGCAAAATCATTTTATAGAACTACTTTATCCATTAAACATTGATACAAACAAATATCTTAAATTAAATCGAAATATTAATTCAGCACATATAATGTTAAATAAAATTTTTGGTAATCTTATCTTTTTAGGTTTTGGAGGATTAATACTTATTATTGTGTATGCATTTGCTGTATCTAAAACTTTATTATTTCCTATTATTAAAATAACAGAAAAACTATCAAATATGAATGCAAATTCCTTAGATCAAATAGATACCAATACTTTACCTATAGAATTTGAACCCTTGGCAAATTCTATCAATACATTAACTACAAGAATTGAAAGTTATGTAAAATACCAAAAAGAATTGTTTATAGGTACTGCTCATGAACTTAAAACACCACTTGCAGTTATGAAATTAAAAAGTCAGGTGACATTAACAAAAAAAAGAGATTCTGAAAAATATGAAGAAGTTTTAAATGTTTATATCAAAAAGATAGATGCAATGAACCAAATCATTTCATCTATCTTAAATATGGGTAGACAAGAGAGTGCTCAGTTTGAGAAACCAAGTGAATTAGATATCGTAAAATATATATCAGCAAAAACTGATGAATTTAAACTCTTAGCAAAAGTAAAGGATATTACACTTAATTTTCATACAGAAATTAATAGTTATGTTACTATTATTCAGGAAACTTTATTAACGCAAATCGTTCAAAATTTTATACAAAATGCTATTAAGTTTACACCAAATAGTAAAAGTATTACAATCAAAACAATGCCAAATAAGCAATCCATAACATTAATGGTTATAGATGAAGGTATAGGTTGTAATGAAAAGATAGATTTATTTGCTCCTTTTAAAAGAGTTGGTGGAGAACAAGGTGCTGGTTTAGGATTGTTCTTAGCTAAAAGTGCTGCTGATACTTTAGGTGGAATTATAACATTAAAAAACCGTACTGATGGAGTAAGTGGAACAATTGCAACTTTAGAGTTACAAACAAATCCCACTTGTAAGATTTAAATAAATAAATTTGCGTGTTCAATTTTGGTACAAGAATTTTGAACAACTTTTAAACCAGCATCACTGGCTTTTTTAGCTGCGTTATTATTTACTAAACCTACTTGAGTCCAAATACACTTAACATTGCCTCTTTCTAAAGCTTCCTCTACTACTAAACTAATAGCATTTGCTTTCCTAAAAATATCTACCATATCTATTTTTATATCAGAAGGAATATCAGATAAACTTCGATAAACTTTTTCACCTAATATCTCATCTTCTTTTGGATATATGGGTATTATAGCGTAGCCTGCATTTTTAAGATAATTTGCTACTATATTACTAGCCTTTTGAGGGTCTGGAGAACATCCTACAACTGCTATAATTTTTGTTTCTTCTAGAATCTTTTTTATCTCTTGTGTATTACTATTTATTTGTGGCACTTCAAATTCCATAATAATCCTTTTAATTAATATATAATTATCTTACAATAATAACACTTATTTATAAATAATGTCTTGTAATTGTGCTTTTTTATTAAACGTTTGGAAATTTAACAAAATATAGATTAAAGATATATAATTAAATATATGTTACCATATACAAAGCAATTATAGAAAGTAGGCAAGTATGAAAAAAATAATTATTACTGGGGCAAGTGGATTTGTTGGATCATCACTTACAAAAAAATTTATTGAGTTTGGATACGAGGTTATCGCTACAAAAAGGA
>CAWVZX010000118.1:0-3769 GCA_963934755.1 uncultured Arcobacteraceae bacterium
GTCAAAAATTAACTAATGGTGATGGTGATACTACAATTATTACTGCTGCAGAAAAAGCAGGAATTAAAAATGTTAAGCATGTGGATACTTCATTCAATTATGAAAAGTTTCTTTTTATACAATATGGTCATAAAAGATGTGTAACGGTATATGGTGAGTAGAAATTACTATTTTAAAAATTAGGCTAAATAAGCCTGATTTTATAATCACTACTCATAGTCATATATTTACTTCTTAAGAATCATCTTTTTTATCTTAAATAAATTCTTAAAATTAGAATTTGTAGTTAAACCCTACATAGAATCCTTTTATTGTATCTGCACCAAATATCACAATGTCGCCAAGAGCATAGTTACTTGTAGCCTCTGCATTAGATTTAGCATATCCATACCCTATTTCAAAATTAGCATTATCAGTTATAGAAACCAATGAACCGATTTTTACTCCGTATTCCATACCACTACCAGAAGCACTTCCAAGTGAATCCTCATCAGTTCTCGTTAACTTGGCATACCCTAAGCTAGCGCCAATATATGGTGTAAAACTATCATACTTACCAATATAATAATCATAATTTAATGCAGCTGATGTGTATTTTAGATCTACATTTTGTACTGTACTATTAACTTTATCCCCATAAGAAATATATGCTCTACCATTTGCAATATTATCTATACCAAATTTAATTCCTATGTTTTTATCTTTAATAGTGCCTGTCCCTGAAAAAGAAGAAACACCAAATTTCGATGAAAATTTTAGTGTGTTTTTGTAATCTCCATAATCCATACCTACGAAATAATCTGTAGCCATCGCACTTGAACTTGCAAGTAGTAAACTTACCGTAATTAATGATTTTTTTATCGTTGTTTGCCTTTATTTAATTTTAAAGGAGTAATTATGTCTAAAACTTCTTTTAAAAATGATAAAATAGAACTAAATATGTACTTAACCATCTCATAAATCTAATTTAGATATAATCAGCGAAAATTAATATATTGAAAGTAGATAAATATGTCACAACAGACACCTTTAGAGATAGCACTAGCACACTCAATGACGCAAGATGAATACGAAATTGTTTTAAAAATGTTAGCAAGAGAGCCTAACTATGCAGAAATAGGTGTGATTTCAGCTATGTGGAGTGAGCATTGTTCTTATAAATCTAGTAAAAAATATCTTAATGGTTTTCCTACTAAAGCTCCATGGGTTATACAAGGACCTGGAGAAAATGCTGGTGTTATAGATATTGGTGATGGGTATGCTGCTGTATTTAAAATGGAATCACACAATCATCCAAGTTTTATAGAGCCTTACCAAGGAGCTGCTACAGGTGTGGGTGGAATACTAAGAGATGTATTTACAATGGGAGCACGACCTATTGCAAATATGAATATGATTCAATTCGCTTCAATAGAAGGAAATAGTGAAACTGCTAAAAAACATAGATTTCTTTTAAGAGGTGTTGTTGAGGGTATCGGGGGTTATGGTAACTGTATGGGAGTTCCTACTATTGGTGGTCAAGTTGGTTTTGAAGAGTGTTATGCTGGAAATAATCTTGTAAATGCTTTTACTATAGGACTTGCAAAATCAGACGAAATTTTTCTAGGTCTTGCTGAAGGTGTTGGAAATCCAGTCATGTATGTAGGAAGTAAAACAGGCAGAGATGGTCTGGGTGGTGCTGTTATGAGTTCTGCTGCATTTACAGAAGATAGTGAAAGCAAACGCCCAACAGTACAAGTAGGAGATCCCTTTACAGAAAAACTTTTACTTGAAGCGTGTCTTGAATTATTTAAAGAAGATTTAATTATCGGTATTCAAGATATGGGAGCTGCTGGACTTACTTCATCATCTTTTGAGATGGCAGGAAGAAGTGGAAGTGGTATGAGAATGGATCTTGATAAAGTTCCTGCGAGAGAAGAAGGTATGACTCCTTATGATTTTATGTTAAGTGAATCACAAGAAAGAATGCTTATTTGTGCTAAAAAAGGTTGTGAACAAGCTGTTATCGACATCTTTGAAAAATGGGAACTTAGCGTTGCTGTGATTGGGGAAGTTACTGATACTGGAAATATGGAACTATACTGGCATGATGACTTAGTAGCTGATATTCCTATTCAACCACTTTCAGAAGAAGCACCTATTTTAAATAGACCAACAAAAGAACCTGAATATTTAAAAACTATTAAAGATATAAAATTAGATAAAAATATTGCAAATCAAGAAGCATTTGATATGTTATTTTCTGATATGGAAGTTGTTGATAAATCATGGGTTTATAACCAATATGATTCAATGGTACAAACAAATACCATCAAAGGTCCAGGTACACTTGACGGTTCAGTTATCCGTATCAAAGAAACTGGAAAAGCTTTAGCTATTAGTGCTGACTGTAATACAAGATTTTGTTATATAAATCCAGAACTTGGAAGTGCAGCAGCTGTTATGGAAGCTGGAAGAAATGTAGCCATGACAGGAGCTCGACCTTTAGCAATTACTGATTGTTTAAATTTTGGTAATCCTGAAAATCCAGAAGTTATGTGGCAATTTAAATATTCTTGTGAAGGAATCAAGTCTGCTTGTAAAGCATTAAATACTCCAGTTATAGGTGGAAAT
Source organism: uncultured Arcobacteraceae bacterium (assembly GCA_963934755.1). Lineage (GTDB taxonomy): Bacteria > Campylobacterota > Campylobacteria > Campylobacterales > Arcobacteraceae > JAIOSF01. The sequence continues at coordinate 2,614 of CAWVZX010000118.1, forward strand.
GTATCTTTATACAATGAAACAAATGGAGTGGGTATTTTCCCTACACCAAGTATCGCAACAGTTGGTGTGAATGATGATATGGATAATGTTTTAGCAAGTTGTATTCAGCATAATAATAGCACACTATATATCCTAGGTGATACAAAATCTGAGTTTGGCGGAAGTTTATATATGAAAAAGATTTATGCTATGGTTGCAGGAGAGCATCCTCTTGTTGATTTTGAAAAAGAGTTACACCTTTGGGATTTTGTAATCAATGCAAATAAAGCAGGAGTATTACAAAGTGCAAAAGATGTAAACATAGGGGGTATTGCAATTAGTGCTGCTAAAATGGCTGTAGTTGGAAATAAGGGTTTATCAATTACTATTCCATTAATGGATACAAAAGATATCTTTAGTGAGTCTCTCTCACGTGCTATCGTTGAGGTAAAATATGACGATGAACAAGCTTTTGAAAAGTTAATCGGTGAACATCATGTAACTTGTACTAAAATAGGAAAAACAGGTGGAGATATGATTGATATAAATGGCATCAAAAAAGATTTGACTAGTGCAAAAGATATTTACTTTAATACATTTAGAAAAGTGATTGAACAAGATTTATAATTCACATAGCATAATTTTTTTTGGGATATAATTCTGCAATAATTAGAAATATGAGGAATAAAATTATAAATACATAAAAATTGAAGGAAAATAATATGAAAAATAAAACAAAAGTTGTAATAGTTGGCGCTGGATATTCGGGAATAAATTTAATAAATCAACTAGCAAGTAATTCAAATGTAGAAATAACATTGATAAATAAAACTTCATATCATTTACACCAAACAGATATACATAAATATATAAGCGGACAATATGATTTTGATAAAGTAGCCTTTGATTTAAAACAGTATGCTAAAAATAAAGGAATCAAGTTTGTACACACTTGTGTGAAAGATATAAAATTTGATGATAAAGTAATTATTGGTGAAAATGGAGAAATTATCAAATATGATTATATAGCTATTGCAACAGGTAGTGTATCATTTTTCCCTAGACAAATAAAAAATATTGAAGATTATGCACAAGATATTAAAGATGTTATAATATTAAAAGAACAAAGAACAAAATTTTTAAATATTTTAAAAATAGAGAAAAAGAATAAAAATAT
>CAWVZX010000119.1:0-3767 GCA_963934755.1 uncultured Arcobacteraceae bacterium
GGTATATTGGCAGATTTAATTGCGGTGGAAAAGCTATTGGTTTTAAAAATATTACTGAATTACCAAGCTCTGATACACCATATTCTGGACTTTTCAATGTAGGCGACACAGTATTTGCAGGTCAGGGTTGGCCTGGAGTGTCTCTTGGAGTTGAAGTTTTACAAAGGCAATTAAATGGAAGTAGTTGAATTAAAAATCTCTATTAGAGACTGGATATATATAGGTATTATTGGCATATTCTTTGGATTTTTTTTATCATTATTCTTTTATTTCTTAAATGATAGATTTAGTAATATTTCTACTATATTATTTGGGCCTGTAACATCTTTATGTATTATAATATTTTCATCTATATTTATGACTGTATCAAACAACTATATTTTGCCTTCACTAGATGATAAATTTTGGTATATTATTAGTTTTATTTTCTCTTTTTTATCTGGAGCTTTAGGTTTTTTGTTTAGCTACTCGATCTTTTATCTCTTTTATACAAATATTACTACTATGATAGAACCATATAGTTTACATTTGACATTTACTGTAGGGTTTCTGACTTTTCTTATGGGCTTTATATTGCACCAGTTTATATCAATGAAACATAGAAATGAATCTATAAGAAATGAAATATTAACTTCAAAAATAAAGGCACTTGAAAATGAATTAAATCCCCACTTTTTATTTAATGCATTAAATTCTATGAGTGAATTAGTATATATAGATAGTAAAAAGGCCGAACAGTCCATACTTAATTTATCGAAATTTTTACGAAATGCAATTAAAATAGATAGTTTAATAGATATTGAAAATGAGCTAGATATGGTTCAAACTTATGTAGATATTGAAAATATAAGATTTAATGATAATATAAAATTAAATATCAGAAGAACCCATAAAAAAAATATAAAACTACCTAAGTTTTCAATCCAACTACTAGTAGAAAATGCAATCAAGCATGGATACGTAGGAAAAGTATTAAATATATACATAGATGTCAATGATGATATTTATATATCAAATGACGGTAGAATAACTCAAAATATAAAGTTTGGAACTGGGTTATCAAATCTAAGAAATAGACTAGAACTTTTAAATGTTGGTAAACTGAGATTTGAGAATAGTGATAAAATGAGATTTAAAATTGAGGTAAAACAATGAAAATATTAATAGTAGATGATGAAAATCTAGCAAGCAGCAGAGTAAAAAGACTTTTAAATGAACTTGGATATGAGGATATTACAATTTTCAATGATAGTGTTGAAGCTTTTCATCATGTATCAAACAATAAATATGATTTAGTTTTTTTAGATATTAATATGCCTATTATTTCTGGACTTGAACTAGCAAATGAAATAATAGAACGAGAAGCAAATACATTTATCATCTTTCAAACTGCCTATGAGGAATATGCCCTAGAAGCTTTTAAAGTTGGTGGAGTTGATTATTTATTGAAACCTACTACTAAAGATAGTGTATCATCTGCAATCAATAAAATAAAAAAATATCATCAAATAGAAACAAAGGATGATGTAAAAAAAATAATCGGAAAAAATGGTCATAAAATATATATTATGGAACTTGAAGATATATTTTATATAAAAGCTGACTTAGCTGAAGTTACCGTCAGAATAAAAGATGTGGATGTATATGTGCGAAAAAAAATAGGAGATCTTGATAGTATATTGAAAAATAAAAACTTTTTTAGAATACATAGATCAATTATCGTGAATGTAGATAAAATCAATTCAATGGAAAGTATAGAACAATCAAAACTTGAAATTGGTTTTCATGAAATAGATGAAATAGTTACAAGTTCTAAAGATGGAGCAAAAGAATTTAGAGAGTATTTAGAAAGAAAGAGTTTATAAATCATTCACTTGTGCCTGAGTTTGCAAAAGCTTATGAAGAACTGGGCGGCAATTAAAATGGACGCCAAACTATGAATGCTTTTGCAAATATGAAGAAAATAGAAGAGGGCGAAAAGCAGAAGATATAAGATGAAAGTAACTATAAACAAGTATTTGAAAGAGGGTATCATTTTTGTCGTTATGATAGCACTTGGAATGAATGCTATTAGTTATTATAGATCACTAGATTTAACTTCAGACAGATTAAAAATAGAGAGTTTTAGACTTCTTGACGATACTCAATATACTGTATCTAAAGATAAACCACTACTCATTCACTTCTGGGCAATTTGGTGTCCTACTTGTAAATTTGAAGCAAGTAATATAGATAGAATATCAATTGACTATGAAGTGATAACCATAGCAATTCAATCTGGAAGTAAAAAAGACATACAAGCATACTTGGATAATAATAATTTATCATTTAATGTTGTAAATGATAAAGGTGGTTATTATTCAAAAAAGTTTAATATCCAATTTTTCCCAACAACACTGATGTATGATAAAAATAAAAATTTGAAATTTAGTGAAGTAGGGTATACCTCTACAGTCGGATTATATTCCAGAATGATATATATAAGTAACGAAAATACTATAAAAGACAAAATGTGATGAATATGGATACAAAAGATATAGTTATAAGAAATAATAATGTATTATCTATAATGGAAATAATTATTCCAATTTTAAAAAAATCAAATATAAATTTTTTACAAGGATTATTATGAAAAACACTTTTACAATGACAGATAACAGAACAGGTAAATCGTATGAATTTGATATTTTGGATGGTACAAGAGGCCCTAGTGTAGTTGATATCTCTTCTTTTTATACACAAACTGGTATGTTTACATATGATCAAGGGTACACATCAACAGCAAGTACTAAGTCTAAAATTACTTTTATTGATGGAGATAAAGGTGAATTAAGACATAGGGGTATCAAAATCGAAGAATTGGTAAAAAACAATTCGTATCTTGATGTTTGTTTTTTACTATTAAAGAAAAAATTACCCACTAAAGAAGAAGCAGAAAATTTTGATCTTGAATTAAGACATAGATCCTTTATTCATGAAAGAATGAAAGGATTATTTAATTCTTTTCCTATTACTGGTCATCCTATGGCTATTATGAATTCTGCTGTTGCTGCATTGACTGTATTTTATGGTACTCATACAGAAATAGAAGATGAAGAGGAAGGCTTAGCAATGGCTGCTAGAATTATTGCAAAAATGCCAACAATCGCAGCTTTTTCTTATAGACATTCTATTGGAGTTCCTTTTATATATCCCGATGTCAATAAAAGTTTTACTGAAAACTTCATATACATGATGAGAGCATATCCAGGCGGAAGTTTAAAAATCGGTAGTAGAGGTGAAAATAGAATATCTCCAGTTGAAATAAAAGCACTAGATACAATTTTTTGTTTACATGCAGATCATGAACAAAATGCTTCAACTACAACAGTAAGAAATGTTGCTTCAACAAATGCACATCCTTATGTTGCTATTAGTTCTGGTATTGCTGCTTTATGGGGAAGTGCTCATGGTGGTGCTAATGAAGCTGTTATTAGACAATTAGAAATGATTGGAAGTGTTGATAATGTGGATGCTTATATAGCAAAAGCAAAAGATAAAAATGATTCATTTAGACTTATGGGATTTGGACATAGAGTTTATAAGAACTTTGATCCAAGAGCAAAAATCTTAAAAAGTTTACAAGATGAATTAAAAGATGAATTAAATCTTGATTCAGAATTAATGGAGATAGCAAGTAGAATAGAAGAAATAGCATTAAAAGATGAATACTTTATAAGCAGAAATCTATATCCAAATATAGATTTCTATTCTGGTGTAATTTTAAC
>CAWVZX010000120.1:0-3700 GCA_963934755.1 uncultured Arcobacteraceae bacterium
CTATACGAAAATCAATAGACCATAGAACAATCTTTAATATTTTAGGACCATTATCAAACCCAGCAGGTGTTCACAAGCAACTTATCGGAGTATTTGATAAAAGTTATGTATCTAAAATAGCAGAAGCACTTACTCAACTCAATACAAAAAGAGCTATGGTAGTAAGTAGTGAAGATGGTATGGATGAAATAAGTATAAGTGATGTGACACATTGTGCATTTGTAGAAAAAGGCACTTTTAAGGAATTTACTTTAGATCCAAGAGAATATGGATTTAAATTATATCCAAAGTCAGAAATAATAGGCGGGGATGCAAAAGAAAATGCACAAATCACTAAAGGTATTTTAGATGGTTCCATAAAAGGTGCTAAAAAAGATATCGTTATTTTAAATGCCTCAGTTGCACTACTAGTTGATGGCAAAGTAAATTCAATTGAAGATGGTATACAAATGGCAAAAGAAGCCATCATTAGTGAAACAGCAATGAAAAAACTTGAAGAAATAGTTTTTATTAGTAATAAAATCATAAGTTAATACAACAATTCATATGAAATTAAAACTTACAGAAATAGATTTAATCGTTAGTTCTTTAAAAAAAGAAATTAAAAATAGAGATATAGTGGTATTATTACGAGGTGATTTAGCTAGTGGGAAAACTACATTTGTAAAAAAATTTATAAAAAGCTTAGATATAGATGATATAGTTACAAGCCCTACATTTTCAATACAAAGTATTTATCCAGAAAATATATATCATTATGATATTTATAATAAAACATTAGAAGGATTTATATCACTAGGACTTTTAGAGGAATTTGAAAAAACTGGTATTCATTTTGTAGAGTGGGGTGATGAGAAATTAGAAAATATTCTCAAAGAATATGGATTTGAGATCCTTATTCTAAATATTGAAAAAAAAGAAGAAAGTAGAGAATATACAATTGAATCATAAAATAGAAGTTAAAAATTTAACAAAAACCATAAAAAAAACACAAATACTACATGATATAAGTTTAGAAATAAGAAGTGGCGAAACTGTCGGTTTATTAGGACCTAATGGAGCGGGTAAAACTACAAGTTTTTATATTATTTGTGGTCTTGTGCAACCTAGTACTGGATATATATATTTTGATGAACATGAAATAACTCATCTTCCTTTACATAAAAGAGCACTAAGAGGAATAGGATATTTACCACAAGAATCTTCTATTTTTAAAGACCTAACGGTAGAGGACAATCTTATGTTAGCGGCTGAAGTTTCTATTGATGATGAACAACTTAGACGAGAAAAAATTGAAGAGCTTTTAGAAGTTTTTAATATTGAACCAATAAGGCAAAGAAAAGGTATCAGTTTAAGTGGAGGGGAGCGACGAAGAACTGAGATTGCCCGTGCATTAGTATCGAATCCTAAATTCCTACTATTAGATGAACCATTTGCGGGAGTTGATCCAATTGCAGTTAAGGATATACAAAGTATTATCAAACAACTTACAAAAAGAGGAATAGGGGTTCTAATCACAGATCACAATGTAAGAGAAACTTTACAAATATGTGACAGAGCTTATGTTATGAAAGCAGGTGCAATTATTGCAGGTGGTACAGCTGAAGAGATTAAAAATAATGAAATAGTAAGAGAGCACTACCTAGGAAAAGATTTTACTTTCTAATTTTACTTTTTTAAAAGATGAAAAAAATTAGATGTTGTCGATGATACTGTTTAGAGTCACAGATGGTCTCATAACAGTTTCGGCCTTTATGGTATCAGGATTAAAGTATCCACCAATATCTTTTGCTTTTCCTTCAGAAGCTAATAATTCTGCCATAATTGTAGCTTTATTATCAACTAATGCTTTTGCAATAGGTGCAAATTTAGCTGCTAATTCTGGACTTTCAGATTGTGATGCAAGTGCAACAGCCCAATATTTTGCAACAAAGTAATGTGAAGCTTTATTATCTTGTTCACCAGTTTTTCTGCTAGGTTCCTTATTATTATCAAGATATTTATTATTTGCAATATCAAGTGCAGCAGTTACAATAGCTAAATCTTTTGAATCATTTTTTTGAGAAATAAATCTTAAAGATTCTGCAAGTGCTAAGAACTCACCTAATGAATCCCATCTTAAATGACCTTCTTTTAACATTTGATCAACATGCTTAGGAGCAGAACCACCAGCACCAGTTTCAAATAAACCACCACCAGCAATTAAAGGAACAATAGATAACATTTTTGCAGATGTTCCAAGTTCTAAAATTGGAAATAAATCTGTTAAGTAATCTCTTAATACATTTCCAGTAACAGAAATAGTATCTTTACCAGCTCTAATTCTTTTTAGAGAATAAGACATAGCATCTTCTGAATTCATAATTGGTAATTCTAAACCAGATATATCATAGTCTTTTAAATACTCATTTACTTTTGTAATCATATTTCTATCGTGAGCTCTTTTATCATCAAGCCAGAATACCGCAGGATTTCCTGTTAACCTAGCTCTTTCAACCGCAAGTCTTACCCAGTCTTTGATTGGAATATCTTTTGTTCTACTCATTCTCCAAATATCACCAGCTTCAACTTCCATCTCCATTAAAGTTGAACCATCTACATCTAAAACTTTTATAGTTCCAGCTTCGGGCATTTCAAATGTAGTAGGATGAGAACCATATTCTTCTGCTTTTTGTGCCATCAGACCAACATTTGCAACATTACCCATTGTTGTAACATCATATTGACCATTTACAACACAGTCTTCCATGCAAACTCTATACATGCCAGCATAACATCTATCAGGAACAATAGCAACACATTCTTCAAGTTCATTTGAAGTATTCCACATAGCACCACCATCTCTTATAACCACAGGTAGAGATGCATCAATAATAACATCATTTGAGGCATGTAAGTTGGTAATACCTTTACTTGAATCAACCATAGCGATTTTTGCTTGTACATTGTAAGTGCCAATAATATCAGCTTCAATCGCTGCTTTTTTATCAACAGGCAAGTTTTCAATTTTTTTGTATAAATCACCTAAACCTAAGTTTGAGTTGTATCCAACAGATGATAAATCTTCAGCATATTTAGCAAATACATCTTTAAAGAATACTTCAACTGCATGACCAAATATTATAGGATCAGATACTTTCATCATAGTCGCTTTTAAATGTATAGACCAAAGTACATTTTTTTCTTTTGCTTCAATTAAAGTTTGAGCTAGAAATTCTCTAAGAGCTTTAATACTCATAAATGTAGCATCTAAAATTTCTTTATTTTGAACATCTGTTAATTTATTTAATAATTTACCATTTAATTCAATTCGAACTGAACCCGCTCCTGATTTAATAACTGATTGTTCATTACCATAAAAATCACCATCGTTCATATGAGCAACATAAGATTTCGAGTTCTTTGAAAATGCTTTTAATATATGAGGATTCTTTTTAGCAAAATTTTTAACTGCGACTGCAGCTCTTCTATCAGAATTTCCTTCTCGTAATACAGGGTTAACAGCTGAACCTAAACAAGTTGAAAATAATGCTTGTAATAATCTTTCTTCATCACTTTTTGGATCTTCTGGATAATTAGGGATATCAAAACCTTGTGCTTGTAATTCAGTAACACAAGCGATGAGTTGAGGAACAGAAGCAGAAATATTAGGCAATTTAATAATGTTAGCATCTTTTTCTAAAACTACTTACCAAGTTTT
>CAWVZX010000121.1:0-3651 GCA_963934755.1 uncultured Arcobacteraceae bacterium
ACAGAATGAAATATCTAAAATAACACAATATTTAGAAAAGCAAAAATTTTCTATTGGAATTACCGGTGTAATGAATGCTGGTAAATCTACTATGCTAAATGCACTGATGGGTAAAGAAGTACTAGGCAGTGCTGTAGTTCCTGAAACAGCAAATTTAACTCTAGTTAAATATAATGTTATTGAAGAAGCTAAAGTGTACTATTGGAATGAATCTGAATGGAATAAAATAGTTAAATCATCAGAAATACTTGATTCTATGAAAGAGTTTGTGAGTGAAACAAATAAAATTTTTAAAGATACTATAAAGTCTTATATAAAAACTATATCTAGATTTGATAAAATTGAAGTAAAGGAGCTTTCTTCATATACTTCAGCCGAAGCTAGTGGCAAAAAATGTAATCTTGTTAAATATGTTGAACTTGGATCTAATTTAGATTTTTTAAGAGATGGAATAGAAATTGTAGATACTCCTGGATTAGATGATCCTGTTATTCAAAGAGAAGAGATTACAAAAGAGTATTTAGGTAGATGTGACATGATGCTTCATTTAATGAATGTGAGTCAAAGTGCAACCTTAAAAGATGTTGAATTTATAATAGATGCATTGCTATATCAAAATGTATCAAAATTATTAATTGTAATCACAAGAGCAGATACAGTTTCTAAAGAACAATTGAATGAAGTGATTGAATACACTAAAGCATCAATTAAAAGACAATTAGAAGTTCAAAATAAAGATAGTAAGTTAGATTATGTTTTAGATACGATTAAATTTATACCAATTTCAGGCAAGATGGCACTGTTGCATCGAACAGATCGAGCTCAAGAAGCTATAGAGTCTGGATTTACACTTGAACAAACAGGTATTTTAGAAATTGAAGAATATTTAAATAAAACATTATTTGGCTCAAAATCTCAAAAAGGTGAACTTATAGTGCAATCAGCTAAAAAACAACTTTTAAAAATTACAGAAAAAGAGACAATATCTTTAAATTATGAGCTTAAATTATTATCAAAATCTAAAGATGAACTAGAAGATGAAATGAATAAATTTAAGATGAAGAAAGATATTAATAGCAGAATATTAACTACTATGAGTGGAGATATAATTTTTTACAAAAATGATTCCAAGGATTATATTAACTCTTTAGAATCATTTTTAGATACTGAATTAATTGATTTGCAAAATATCATCAAACAAAGAGTGATTTCAGATGTGCGATATTCTTTTGACAAATTAAAGAAACGGCCAGAAAGTTCCCGTATTAAAGTTATTATTGAAACAGCTATAAAAGATGGTATTATTGATGTAATTAGAGATTATCGATATAAATTTATTAAAAAATCTCAAAATATTGGAGAGCAATGTGAACAAAAGTATCATGATTTAGGATTTATGATGAGTTCTAAAACAAAAGCTTTTGATGCAATTAATTTTTTTCAAAATGACTTTAAATATGGGTTTTTGACCTCAAATAATAAGGTACTCATTTCGCAAATAATTAATGCTGTTTCTAGATCAAAAGATTCAAAAATGCAAGAACTTTCAAGAGAAGTTGAAAATTGTATCAAAAATGAATTTAAACTAATAGAAGATAATATCAAAGAAAAAGCAAAAAAAATCAGTGTAGTCTTGATTGATTCTTTTTTTGAAGCATTAAATGAACCTTTATTGGTGCTAAAAGAAAAGTTAAGAAATGAAGAAGAGATATTATCTACAAAAATTTCTCAATACAATACAAATGAAGAAAATAAAGCAGAATTATCTATAGGTATTCACAAAAAAATTAAAAAAATGAATAACATATCATCTAAAATACAAGGATTATATTAATGGCTCTAACAATTAATATTCTTAAAGATTTTGTTTTAGAATATAAAGATAAGTATTTTGAAAAAGAAATAGTTTATGGAGAAGGCTTGTTAGGTGATATTAGAAAAATAAAATACAAACTATTAGATGAAAAATTTTTACCATCGAGACAATTAGAATATATTTTAAATAAACAGATGAAACGAGCTAGATATCCTATGGAAGTTGCAATTACTGGACAATTTAGTTCTGGTAAATCAACATTCTTAAATGCTTTACTATCTAGAAATATTTTACCAACAGGAATTACCCCGGTAACTTCAAAAGTTAACTTTTTGAACTATGGCGAAGATTATAAATTAAAAATTACTTACTATTCTGGTGCTCAGGAATATGCTCCCATAGAGTCCATTTCTGATTTCACAGATCAAAGGCAAGATGATATGAAAGATATCAAATATCTTACACTCTATGCACCAATGGATATTTTAAAAGATATATCTTTCGTAGATACACCAGGACTTAATTCACAAAGCTTAAGTGATACAGATACAACTAGAAGAGTTTTGAGAGATGTAGGCGGAATTATTTGGCTTACATTGATAGATAATGCAGGTAAAATGTCAGAAGCCGAGGTGCTAGAAGAATATATGGAACATTTTAAAGATAAATCATTGTGCGTTTTAAATCAAAAAGATAAATTTACAGATCAACAAATAGAAACAACTACAAAATATGTAAGTGCTAAATTTGATAAGTATTTTGCTAAAGTAGTTCCACTTTCTGCAAAAATGGCATTAGAATCAAGAGCACAGGGAAAAGATATTTTACTTCAAGATGAGAAAAATGCAATGTTAGCAGAATTGAAAAAAGAATTATATAGAGATAATATTGATGATTTAGATTTTTCTAGTAAAAAATTGGAAAAATATAAAAAAAATATAAAACAAATAGAAAATTCTGATGTTACTACAAATATGCAATTACTTGAGGATTCCAATATTCAAGAAGTTATAGATTTTATAAAGAATACTATACAACCTCAAGCTGCCGAGACTAAAGAATTTGCTATTAAGAGAGATTTAAAAGGTATTTGTGATGTTTTGATATCTGAATATAATACAATTATTGGTGTTTATAATACTCTGATTAACATATTGACAAATTGTGAAAATGAAGTTTTAGATGAATTTGAAAGTATTTATAAAAAACATACAAAAGATTTGTTTAAAGTTTATAATTCTTTGGAAAGTATTATGGAAAAAATATCACATGTTACTTATCAAAATATTAAAAGTAAAATAACATTTAGATTTCAAGAATCAAAAGGAAGTTTTTTAAGTGGAGATAAAATAGAAAAATTTGAATATACAACATACTGGATTGATTCAGAGAATATTTACAAAAGTTTATTTTATGATGATCAAGCTATCGATAAAATGTTTAAACGCTCAATCAAACTATTTAAGAATATTGAGTTAGATACTGATAGTTCTTTTAGAAAGGTGTATGAAAATATAAAATCTAGGATTGACAGTTGGCAAGAGCCCTATGAGCTATTGCGTAAAAATAGAGAGATTGCCTCAGATTTAGAATTTTCAAATACAAGACACTTTGCAGCTAAAGTATATGAAAATGTTCTCAATTCTTATAATAGTGCTATTTTAGAAAACATATCAGCTTTTAGAAAGAAATTCGCTTATTTTAATGGTGCATTATCTTATAGTTATATACAAACTACTCAAGCAACTATATCATTCTTTGAACAACAAATTGTCGAATCAGAAGAGCTATATAAGAAAGAACCAACAAAGTTTTCTATTCATCATCCAAGGAAA
>CAWVZX010000122.1:0-3610 GCA_963934755.1 uncultured Arcobacteraceae bacterium
GGGAAGCAACAAAGAAGTTATGAAGCGAGGCTTTGAGAGTAAATTAAAAGACTTTAAACATATATATCTAGATATGCCAGGATTTGGTAAAACTCATAATGAATATATATTAACAACAAAAGATTATGCAAATATAGTAAAAATATTTTTGACTGATATTTTACCTTGCAATCCAATAGATACGATCTCTATAGCTGGACACTCTTTTGGTGGTAAGGTTGCCACATACTTAGAGCCAAAAAATTTGATACTATTCAGCTCAGCTGGTATTTTAGAGAGAAAATCTGCAAAAACATTGCTCACCATTCGTATGTCTAAGATATTTAATAAATCAGGATTAGGTAAAGTAGCTAAAATGCTAAGAAGTAAAGATGTAGAGAATATGAGTCAAAATATGTATGAAACATTTAAAAATGTCGTAGATGAAGATTTTAGTGAAGTATTTAAAAAATATAAAAAAAATACTTTTATATTTTGGGGTGAAAAAGATAGTGCGACTACTTTAGAATCTGGTAAAACTATGCATAATTTTATAAAAAATAGTATTTTTAGAGTTTATCCTGATGATCATTTCTTTTTCTTAAAGCATAGTAAAGAAATTTGTAATGAGCTAGAAGATAATATTTCTTAGCTATAATTACAAATCAAAAAGGATATGAATGATTAAATATAATTTAAAAATAACTTTACTGTTAATAAAAGCATTTGTCTTATTAACTGGATGTACTGAAAATAAGATAGATGTTTTAGCCTATCCAACAAAAATAAAAACAAAAGTTACTATACCTGAAATATGTGTGCCTCAATATAAATCAGCTATGCCTACTGTTGCAGTTATAGAATTTACAAATAACTCAACATTTAAAAAAGCTCTGTCAAATCAAACAAATTCTACTTCTAATACAAAAAAAATATCAGCTGCTCTAGCTGGTATTGTACCAACACCTGGAGCTATTGGTGTAGGTTATGTAGCAGGAAGTAATACAAAAAACAAATCCAAAGTAACAAATGTACAAAGAGATATAGATGCAAAATTATCTGCATCTATTACCGGTCCACTTGAAAGTATAATCGTTAATTCTGGTGGAGCAAAATTATTTTCTAGAGCTGATATGGATAAAATTGATACTGAATTGAAATTTCAAGATAGCGGACTTATTAATCCTACATCAGCTGTAGAGTTTGGAAAGATGTCCGGTGTGAGATTTATAATTACAGGTTCAATTGATAATGTAGAACAAAATTATCAAGATAATCTATTAGCTGCAGGAACTGTTGCAACGGCTACTTCTTATTCTGATAATGATAATATGAAAATAATTGGAGCATTACTTACATTGGGTGCATCTGTTACAGATGGGATGTTTATTAAAACACAAATGACAGTTAAAATGCTTGATGTACAAACAGGCAAAATTGTATTTACCAAACAACTTGAAGATGAAACAAATATTGGTAAAATTAAAGAACCAAGCTATGATCAAATTATAGGAGCTATTAAAGCAACTATGCTAAAAGCTTTACCAACTTTAGAAAAAGATTTATCAATTTATTTAGCGGTAAAAGGTTATATCACTCAATTAAAATCAAAAGATGATGATATTATCGCCCAAGTAAACATAGGTAGAGATTTAAAAGTTGAAGAAAATCAACTTTTCAAAGTATATGCTTTTAATCAGTTAGAAGACCCAATGACTGGAGACGTTACTTGTGATGTAATACAGACTACAACTCTATTAAGAGCATCACATCAAATCACTTCAAAAACAGCATGGACAACAATAAAAGAAGGTGATGCTAGTATGCTAAAACTTGGACAGTTAGTTCAAAAATCAAATGAAAAGGCCGGCTTTGGTATTGATTCATTCTAAAAAATTATTAATTGCAATATTTATTATCGTATTTTTGAATGCTTGTTTTAGTAATGTAACTTCTTTAAGCCAAGAGGAAAGTATTCCTGTTTGGTATATGAATGCTCCTCTAAATAATGCAGTTTTTATTTATGGTGAAGGTCAATCTACGAATTTAAGTGATGCGAAAGATAATGCACTCAATGCGATGGCTTCTAAACTTGTAGTCAGTGTGGGTTCTACAACTTCTAGTATTACTACAACTTCAGTAAAAAATACTGTGAGTAGTTACTCAAAAGATGTTACAAAAGATGTGCAAATTGATGTACAAAAGATAAAGTTCACAAATGCTAGTGTAGATAAAAGTACAAAAATAGCAGATGAATATTATATTCTTATGAAAGTAAATAGAATAGAATTATTTGATAATAAGAAAAAAGAATTTGATATAAATGATAATAGAATTACAAGTGAATATAATTCTTTAAGTAGATATGGAAAATTAGAACAGATTCATATTTTACAAAATATCTATCCATCTATTATAGAAGCAAAAAAAGAGTCTATTATTTTAAATGTGATTAATAATGATTTTGACAATGCTTCATATATGGAAAAATATGATTCTTATATAGATAAAATTTCGCAATTGAAAAATGATTCTACTATTATGGTTATCACAAATAATAAAGAAAAATATTTTGCAGATTTACTTATTGATATCTTAAATCAAAATCAATATAAAGTTTCAAATAGTTCTAATAGTGATTTAGAAGTATCACTTAACAATAAAGTAAAATACAGTATCGCAAGAGGTTGGAATATCGCAAAAGTAACAACTACTATTTCTGTAAGTTCGAACAATAAAATCATATCAAATATGATTATTAATTCTCTAGGTAGATCTTCGACATCAAGTGAAAGTGCTTTGGAAAATGCTTCACAAAACTTTTTAATGCAAATCCAAGAAAAAACTTTAGACAAAGTAATTTTTAATAAATAATTTTAAAAGTAAGGTATATAATGGAATATTTTGATATTTTGACACATATTTTAGTTGTCATGAGTTTAGGTTGGTATATGATCACTAACTTACAATGGTACAACTATAAGATTCAAAGAGTTATTTTAAAACATCATAAACAGCAGTGGCATATAATATATTTTGCTATACCATGTTTACTATACTATCTTTTACCTACACTATATTTTAACTTATATTTTTATATACTTTATACTGCAACTTTTATACTATGGAATAAAAACTTGGATAAACCACTAGTACTGACAAGTAGAGTGAAAAGATTTCTGGTTATTTTATTGTTTATCACCCTTGCTATGGATGGATTGGTTATGTCTACTAATAGCCCTGTATATGGACTCTTTCTACCTTTATTTCTAACATATATTATCACTACATTATTAGAAAAAATGTTTTTCTTAACTTTAAAATCTAAAGCAAAAGAAAGACTGAAAACGATACGAAACTTACAAACTATAGCTATAACAGCTTCTTATGGTAAAACTTCAATCAAAAATTATCTCTATCAAATATTGAGTAAAAAATTTACTGTATATATGACACCTAGAAGTGTAAACACAATAGGTGGAATAGTTAAAGATGTAAATAGCGACTTGCCCTTGGATACTCAAATATATTTAGTAGAAGCAGGTGCTAGAGAAGTTGGTGATATAGAAGAAATCGTAAACTTTATAGAACCACAATATGCTATAATCGGTAGTGTTGGGGAACAACATAT
>CAWVZX010000123.1:0-3603 GCA_963934755.1 uncultured Arcobacteraceae bacterium
TTATTTAATTTATGTATTCTGATTCAGACATCTTAATTTAAAATATTCTTTTTAAGTAATAGTCAAAAGAAACCAAAGTTTAAATATATGGCTAATAAATATATTTATATGTTAGTTTAATAACTTTATTGTATACTGTTCTGGATTTATTATTTTTATACAATTGATATACAAAGTAATTATTCAAAACTCTGATATAGAGCTAACGGAGTTTAGCTAAAGGATTAATTATGAAATTTGAAACAGCCGACCTATGTGATGATAATCAAGATAAAAACATACAGGTTTTGTGTTCAGAATTTAAAAATTATGGTGGGAAAAAGAGATGTTATGGAAAAATAGTTACTGTAAAACTTGATAAGAGTAATTGGCAACTATTGGAAATCTTAAGAGATGAAGATGGACATAATAAAATTATTGTTGTTGATAATGCTCAATTTTTTTATGGTGTAGTTGGGGATAAATTAATGGATTTTGCGAAGAAGAACAATTGGGCAGGAATAATTGTTAATGGATATGTAAGAGACACAAAATATACTAAAAATATTGATGTTGCTCTTTATGCAGTTGGTACTTGTCCCTTAAGAAATTTTGAGAAAACATATTCTTCAAGAAGTGTTCAACTTAGTTTCGGTGGAGTTACCTTTAATGATGGAGATAATGTATATTTAGATGAAGATGGAGTAATAATTTCAGCGGAAGAACTTATCTAATTAACTAGGCTCAGATTATTGTGTAAAAGCTATTAAATTTTCTGTAGTCACAATCTCTTTAGGGAGTCTACTCAAACAAAATTCTAGTATTTTCTGTGTACTTAAGGCGTCACTATAGGCTCTATGATGAGTTTCTATGTCTATATTTAGATGTTTTTTTAAATATTTCAATCCATATCTTTCACAAACTATAAGTTTTTTAGATAATGCTATAGTACAAATTTTTCTATTACATAGATTACCTAAGTCATATTTTTTAAAACTATCACTAATAAATTTATAATCAAAAGCAATCGCATGTGCAACAAATACATCATCTTCTATAAATACTTTAAATTCTTCCAAAACAGTTCTTAAGTTAGGTGAATTATGTGTCATCTCTGGGGTTATTCCAGTAAGTTCTTGAATATTTTCAGGGATAGTTCTTGTGTTTACTAATGAGTCATATTTTTCAATAATTTGACCATTCTTATATTTAACTGCACCTATTTCAATAATTTGACCATCTTTTGCATTACCTGCTGTTGTTTCAATATCTACTATACAAAATGTTTGATCTTCAATAAGACTTGTAGATGTCTTTAACATAACATATTCATTAAAGAAATATAGTGGCAGTCCATTGGCGATAAGTAATTCTTTTTCCAATTCAATGTTGTCAAAAAAGGTATCAGATTTTTGTAATATTTCATTAAATTGTATAATAGTTAAAGGATATTTATTTAAACTATTTACTAATTTATCAAGATAATTCATTGGCTTTATTTATAAAGTGTATAACTTTTTGTTTATCTTTAATACCCTTTTCAACTTCTACACCAGTACTAACATCAAGTGCATAGAAGTTAAATTCTTTTAATTCTATTAAATTATTTGCAGTTAATCCACCTGCTAGTATAATACGAGAACAGTCAATAGTCTTAAACCAATCAATATTTAAGCGCACTCCTTCTCCTCCGTATTCTTGAACAAAGGCATCTACTATTCTATACTCTTCTTTGTATAAGTCTAAATCTTCTTTGGCTTTGGCTCGTACAACTTTTATTGCTTTTATTTCCAATGAATTATAAAATTCATTATCTGCTTCAAAATGTATTTGTGCTAAATTTATTTTTGTTATTTGAGAAATATGATTAACTCTTTGAGCTGTTTCATTTACAAATAAGCCTACGCATTGAACAAAGGGTGGAAGTTGTTTTATGATCTCTCTAGCATCGCCTGGTTCTATGTATCTAGGACTTTTGATATAAAATACAAAACCTAAAGCGCTAGCACCCGCTGTTATTGCATCCATTGCATCTTTTAGATTAGTTATTCCACAAATTTTAACTCTCATATACTTCTTCTATACCTGTAGGCTTTTAATAGCCTGTGAGTAATCATTGGCACCATATACATAACTACCTGCAACAACTATATCAACCTCCGCATCTTTAAGCTCTTGGATATTTTTATCATTTACTCCACCATCTACTTCTATAAGACAATCTGGATTTATTTTATTGATAAGTTCTTTGAGCTTTTTGGCTTTTGGTACAACACTTTGGATAAATTTTTGTCCACCAAATCCAGGATTTACGGACATCAGTAAAACCATATCAAGATCTTCTAGTAAATATTCTATATCTTGGGGTCGACTATGAGGATTTAATACAATAGCTGGCTTGATACCATAGCTTCTAATTTTTTGAATTAATCTATGAGGATGCTTTTCTTCTTCAAAATGAAAAGATATATATTTAGGTTTTAAAGGAGCAAATAAATCAACGAAAAATGAATTGTTTTGAACCATAAGATGTATATCCAATGGTTTTGTAGCTATTTTGGCTACTGCGCTCACTACTACGGGCCCTATTGTTAAGTTTGGTACAAAATGCCCGTCCATAACATCTACATGTACTAAATCACATCCACCATCACAGATAGCTTTTATCTCAGTATTTAATATTCCAAAATCTGCACTTAATATCGAAGGTGCTACTTGCATTTAATATCCTATTCTTTAAATTGCTAAGATTATAACAAACTTATCTATGTTGTTTTATTAAGCTAATTGGCTGTGGTTAAATTTTTCAAGAATTAGGAAAATTATGTATCTAATAATTTTTTAAATTCATAAAATGCTTTTGTTTTTCGAATTTTTCCATCTCTATTATCAACAAGTCCATATCCTGGAGCAATTAATTGATGCCAAAATACTTTTTTAATTTTTTTTGTATCTTTTGCTATTTGAAAGTAATCAATCATATACTTAGCATAAAGCACTTCACTCACGCATTCATTTTCACTTGTTGGAGCATAAGGTGCTGTTCGACTTAATGGCCAATTAACTTCTGTTATATATATCTCATCCGTCTTCATTTTAGGACTGAGTCTTAGTAAAGAATAAAGCATTTCAATTTTATTTTTCAAATCAAATATACCCATCTGTGTATTTGTGGGAGTTCCTCTTCTATCAACATAGAGTAAAGTTGAAAGTTTATCAAATTTCACAGCGATATTATTAAATAAAGCTCGTATAGTATAGTAATATTCAAAGTCAATAACAGATGGTCCTATAAGTTTAAGTGTACTATATTTATCATCTCTTAAATCTTGTACAACTTTGTAAAATTCAAGGTATTCTTTTACTGCAAAAAAGCCCCATTTTGCACGATTTATACTTGTGCCTATTTGATATTCTTTTGTTATAGTCTTAAATATATTAAATATTTTTATTATGTTTAATTTTAATATATCCTTATCATCGATACAATTTCTATCTTGTATTATATTTATAAGGATTTTTTTGTCATTCCCAAAACTCTTTGCGAATTCATAATATTTATCTATATTGTGTATATCACTTAAAGGTATTCTAATTATTAACGATTTTACTTTCAACTCTTCA
>CAWVZX010000124.1:0-3599 GCA_963934755.1 uncultured Arcobacteraceae bacterium
ATTCCATAATAATAAGGAGTTAAGTATATGAAAAAACTAGTCATTATAAGACATGCGAAATCTGATTGGGATGATAGTTCCCTGGATGACTTCGATAGACATTTAAATAACCAAGGCTTAAAGGATGCAACTTTGATGGGAAAGCTTTTAAAAGAAAAAGATTTGCTACCAGATTTTATTATAAGCTCTCCAGCAAAGAGAGCAATTACAACTGCAGAGATAATTGCAAAAGAAGTTGGATATGAAAAAGTAATCACACAAAATCAATATATATATGAAGCCTATGTAAATACACTGCAAGAGATTGTTAGTTATATGCATGATAGTAATGATATTGTATTTTTACTAGGACATAATCCTGGAGTTTCTGCTTTAGCATATATGCTAAGTGATATGAAAGAGAGTATTCCTGCTTGTGCGAGTATTGAGATAGATTTCGACTGTGATTCTTGGATGGATGTTTCTAAAGAAAATTCAAGTTTAGTTTCATATGATTTTCCTAAAAAATAAACCATTAAGTTTTACTAAACATAAATCACTTATATTTTAATCACTATTTTTATTATAGGAGTACCATTTACACCTATAATCTAAATTAATTAATGATTATTAGTTTTTAAAATTAGTTCTATTTAATTCAATTATGCTAGTATTTTGCCTAATATGTTAATTATAAATACACAATTACAAATCTTTCTCTTGATATTAAATATCGGACAAAATAAACTATTAAGGAAACTTAAATGAATTTAAAAAATGAAAGTCTCTACCCCATCACTTTAAATGGAAATGATATAACATTAAAAAGGCAAGAGATAAAAAAATACTTTCACAACACTCTGGATACTTATGAAAAGGTATTTGAAGTATTAAAAGATGATGATGTGTTTTATCAACAATCAGAAATAACAAGACATCCTATGATATTTTACTTTGGTCATACTTCTACTTTTTTTATCAATAAACTTATTTATATGAAGATTATCAAAAAAAGAATTAATCCAAACTTTGAATCTATTTTTGCCATTGGTGTAGATGAAATGACTTGGGATGATACAAATGCTACAAACTATGCTTGGCCAAAAGTTGCTGATGTTCGTGCATATAGAGAGGAAGTTCGTTTACTTGTGGATAATCTTATTGATACATTACCATTAACTCTTCCTATTACGGAAAATTGTCCGATGTGGATTATTTTGATGGGAATTGAACATGAAAAAATTCATACGGAAACATCACTTGTATTACATAGACAGTTGCATTTAGATTTCATAAAAGATGATGTGACATTTAATATAGCTTCAAGCTCTACAAAAAAAATCGTAAATGAGATGGTAACTATACCAGCTACTCATATTAAATTAGGAGTTACCCCCGATCATACTCTATACTCATGGGACAATGAATATGGAAAATACGAAGAAGATGTAAAAGAATTTGAAACATCAAAATACTTAGTGTCAAATGCAGAGTTTATGGAGTTTGTAAAAAATGATGGTTATAGAACTTTAAAATACTGGGATGAAGAAGGCAAAAAATTTTTAGAAACAACAAAAGCTAGACACCCTACTTTTTGGGTACTTGAAAATGGAATTTACAAGTATAGAGCATTAGCAAAAAATATTGATATGCCTTTGAATTTTCCAGTTGATGTGAATGCTTTAGAAGCAGAAGCATTTTGTAGATATAAAAGTGAAAAAGAAAATGTCAGATATTGTTTGCCTAGTGAAGTTGAATATAAAGCTATCTGTAAATATGTAAATTTAGAAAATATATTAGATTTACCACAAAATAAAGCAAACCAAAATTTGAATTATTTTAGTTCTTGCGATATTGATACACATTCTTTTAATGGTATTTACGATGTAGTAGGAAATGTATGGCAATGGAGTAGAAAAGCTACCTTTGGGTTTGAAGGATTCCGACCACATATTGCATATGATGATTTTTCAACACCAACATTTGATGGTAAACATGCACTTATTTTTGGTTCATCGTGGGCAAGTACTGGAAATCTTATCATGAATGATTCAAGATATGGTTTTCGAAAACATTTTTACCAAAATGCAGGTTTTAGATATGTGATAACAAAAAATAAGGATAATAAAGAGATGGATATATATGAAAGTGATGCATTAGTATCACAATACTGTGAATTTCAATATGGAGATACATATTTTGGTGTGAAAAACTTTGCGTGTGAGTGTGCAAGAATAGCTTCTAAATTCAGTGTAAATACTACAAAAGCATTAGATTTAGGATGTGCTACAGGACGAGCTACATATGAATTAGCTAAGACTTTTGATAATGTAGAGGGAATAGATTTTTCAGTAAGATTTGTACAAGTGGGTACAAAACTAAAAGAAGATAGTCTCATAAAATTCAAAAGCCCAAATGAAGCAGAACTATTTGTCAGTAAAACAATAACAATAGAAGATTTAGGGTATGAAAACCTAAAAGAAAAAGTTTCTTTTTGGCAAGGTGATGCTTGTAATCTAAAAGCAAATTTTAACTCTTATGATATGATACTTGCTACAAATCTTATAGATAGACTTTATCAACCTAGATTGTTTTTAGATACAGTTGATGAAAGATTAAACGATGATGGTATCTTGATACTTACATCTCCATATACTTGGCAAGAAAGCTCTACTAAAAAAGAGTTTTGGTTAGGTGGATATAAAGATGAAAATGGAAAAGATGTAAATACAATCGATACATTAAAAACTATTTTAAATGATAAGTTTGAATTATTACACATTCAAGATTTAGACTTTGTCATAAAAGAAACAAAAAGAAAATACCAACATACTGTTGCTGAAGTGAGTGTTTGGAAAAAGAGATAATGATGACTACTTGATTTTATCTTATGAGTTCTATAGTGCGAATGAACTTTAAATTTATTTTTAGATAAAATAATAAGATAAAAAATCAAGGCTATCAAATGTTTCAAAAATCACTACTTAAAAATTTTATAAAATCTTTCAATACTCCAAATTATAGTGATATAATCAATTTAATTACAAAAAATAAGTTTATAGCAGAAGATGCAAATGGTGCCGAATTTATAACTTTATTGTCAAAAATGTTACACTGGAACAAGTGTGTTAGAGAAGTAAAAAACGATACAGATATGAAAAAAGCAGATGGTGTTGTTTATGATAAAAATAATGATCCAATAGCTATAATAGAACTTAAATCAAGTGATAAAAAAATATCAAATCGTGATATCATTGCACAAGCATTCAGATATAAAAATGAAAAGCCGACTTGTAAATATGTAATTATTTCAAACTTTAAACAACTTGATATTTATAGTAATAGTAGCGATATTTGTTTTTCGCTGTATTTGACACAAACAGAGAGTTATACTACACTTTATGCCCTCCTTAATCAATCATCACTGGAAACAAATGAGATAGCAAGATTAAAAAATGCATCACTTTCGCAAGATGAGATTACAAAAGAAGTTTACAAAGAATATAGTA
The DNA here is from genome assembly GCA_963934755.1 of uncultured Arcobacteraceae bacterium. Taxonomy (GTDB): domain Bacteria; phylum Campylobacterota; class Campylobacteria; order Campylobacterales; family Arcobacteraceae; genus JAIOSF01. The sequence goes on from CAWVZX010000124.1 coordinate 3,489, forward strand.
GTTTTAGACTTAAATTGTTAAACAATCTTATAGAAAAAAATAAAGACCTTTCAAAAGAAAATATTTTTGAATCTGCCAATAAATTACTAGATAGATTTATGTTTATATTAT
>CAWVZX010000125.1:0-3587 GCA_963934755.1 uncultured Arcobacteraceae bacterium
ATATGCTCTATTATCATTAGTAAGTATAGCACAAAGTACCTGCCCGAAAAATGTAGATGAATTATCTACAGAATTAAACATATCGAAATCTTTTTTAGCAAAAATATTGCAAAATCTTGCAAAAAATGGAATTCTTAATTCTTACAAAGGGAATAATGGTGGATTTACATTAAAGAAACCTTGTGAAAGATTAACAATACTAGAAATTACAAGTATTGCCGAACAAAAACTTCCTACTGTATTTGACTGTACAACATCTGAAGAAAAATGTGAAGATAATAAAGATGGTCAATGTACTATATTCCCCTTATTAAATAACCTACAATATAAAATAAACGATTTTCTAAATCAATTAACTTTAAAAGATATCTTATAAACAACTGGCTATAATTTATTTCATATACAAAGGACTTAGAAAAAATGAAATTCTTTCATCTCTCACATACAGATTTAGATGGATTTGGTTGTCAACTTACAACACAAATTATGTTTCCAAATGCAATATACTATAATGCTAACTATGGAATAGAAGTAAAGATGTATCTTAAAAATGCTTTAGAAAAGATAGAATTAACAGATAAACATGAAGATATTTTTTTATTAATAACTGACTTAAATCTTTCTACTGATGAGTCAAAATCTTTAGATAGAGATATTAAAAATCTCAATAATAATGGATTTAAAATTAAATTACAACTTTTAGATCATCATGGTAGTGGACAAAAAAGTGCTGACAAATATGATTGGTATTTTTTAGATACAACAAGATGTGCAACGAAAATTACTTATGATTATTTTTGTGAACATTACCCAGGTTTTAAGAAATCATTACCCGAAAATTTTGAGAAACTTATAAATGCAATAAATGCAGTTGATATATGGCTAGATGATAACACATTGTTTGAATTTGGAAAAGTATGCATGAGTATGATTTCAAAAGCATATGAAATCAATAACATACTATTTAATCAACAAAGTAGAGATTATAAATTTTATCTACTTCGTCAAACATTAAATTTTGTAACAAAAGAAGATGGGCATATATCTTTAGATGAAAATATATACAACATAAAAAAAGATTTTTTAAAATTAGATACAACAAATGACACAATTGATAATTTGAGTTCATACTATCTAGTAAAATCTCTTGATACTAAAAAAGATGAACTTACAGTTCATTATCAAAATAAAAAAGGTTTACTAACGTATAACTTAGGAAATATTTCAATTCCTGCAAATGCATTTTTAAGAGCAAATCAAGATTATGATTTTTTCATTGATATAAATAGAAGAGGACGAGCTGGATTTAGAGCAGATAATAATTTAGATGTTTCAGTACTCGCCCAAAAGCTAGCTAATGGTGGTGGCCATCCCAATGCAAGTGGGGGAGCATTTAAGGATTTTAAAGAGACCGTAATATATAGTGATGTAAAAAGATATGTGCAAAATAAGCTAGATAATTGTCACTAATTATATGAAAAAGTTTATAGCCAAAGAAATATTATCTACTTCTGTATCTATAGATGGTCGGTTTCTTGAAACTTCTCTTGCAGATAACAGTATCAACATAGATCAATATAAATCAATATAAAGAGTTAATCATAACTGATATACATCAGGTGTTAAATAAAAAAGAATTTTTAGATAACCTTTCAAATATAAAAATAGTTACAACATCAAAAACTCCCATACGCGATATAGAAGAGCAATTTGCTATTAAAATTAATATATCTCCTCTTAATGACAGAGATGAATATTTAGAAGAAATTTCAAATATTTTATCTTAAGAAAATTAAGTGAACAATGTAATTATAAATATTTTATAAAACTCATTGAAATACCTCTTTTAAATATGGCTAAAAAAAATTTAAATCTCAAGTACAAATGGCGAATAAATTAACATTAAATAGAATTACACTAAGAAAAAAGATTGAACAGTATTTTGGAAATAACAATGGATGATTTTTATGAAAAACTACTTGAATATGATTTAAACCCATATTTTATTTTTAATTCTAATGGCCGAATTATAAAATTTAACAAAGAAGCAGAGTTTTTATTAAATTATGTCAGTGCGAAAGAACTATTTCAACTAGCAGTAGATAATGCAAGTCATGATTTTGGATTTTCACAGAAATATACCCCATTAAAATTTAATAAGCATCAATAGTATGCAATACTAGTTGGATACACTTTTGATGTAAAAGGTTATGGTAGACAGCAAGGACATACTGAACTTTATAGAGTTGCTGAGTATATTGTTGATTTTTTACCTAAAATTAAAATAGATTAAATTGTTGCAGAAGATCAAGTAGATCAAATTCTAACTCTTATTTCAGATGCTGCAAGAACAGGGAAAATTGGTGATGGAAAAATATTTGTTTCTGCCGTTGAAAAAGTTATTAGAATAAGAACTGGTGAAGAGGACGAAGAAGCTATTTAGAGATTAAATGTATAAAAAGCTAACTAGAATCTAATCGCTTCTAGTTAAAAATATACTTTACAATTTCTAGATCAAAGTAAATTAAAATTAAAAAGAGCACACTACTTACTAAAATAATTTCTGCCACTAAATTTTGTTTGCAATTATACAAAGCCGCTATATTCAAATTTGACACTGCTAATGGAGCAAATAGTGATATAATTAATATAATAGATATATCAGTACTCAAACTTGAAAATAAAGCAAAAACAACTCCCACTATAGGTAATATAATTAATTTTACAAAACTAACCGATAAACTCAATTTATAATTATGGCCTTTTATTTTTATACCAGATAAGTACACTCCCAGGATAACCAGCTGTATCACTATTGCTGAATATGCTCCCATTTCAAGTATATGATTTATCTGTGAATGAATTGATATTTGCGAATAGTTGAAAACCAATGCAATAATAGCAAACCATAGTATAGGTATTTTTACCATTGAAACTAATGATTCTTTTATGCTAAAAGAACCTTTTCCATAAAAATATATTCCTATAGTATAAGTAAAAAATATATTAGCAATATTAATCATGCTAGTATAGGGAACACTACTTTCTCCAAATAGTGCTATGCCTAATGGTATTGATAAATTTCCAGTGTTACCTATTAATGAAGCAACAATAAATATCGACTTTTCTTTTTCATTTTGAAAAATAAATTTTGAAATAAATATCAACACAGTTAGGACAGTTACAATAACCGCTAAATAAACCGCAGGAAGGTATAATAAATCTTCATTAATTGGTACACGGGTAAGTCCCCAAAATGTTAAAATTGGCTGTAAAAAATAAATAGATAGTAAAATAAGTGTTTTTTCATTTATATCTTCTTTGAATACTTTTTTGAGAAAATATCCTATAAAAATAAATAAGTAAATTGATGTAATTACGATTAATGTATTCATGTCTTGAGTATATAAAAAAGAACGATATATGTCAATTATAATTTTAATCTTTTTAATGTATAATCTTATTTAATAAAGGAATACCTAATGTTTAAGAAATTAAAAGAAATTATTATTAATTATATATATATCATATCCAAACAACCAGTTAAATTATCTGAACTACTTCAAGCAAATGCATTATTTCGTGAA
>CAWVZX010000126.1:0-3583 GCA_963934755.1 uncultured Arcobacteraceae bacterium
TTTTTATTATGTTTCTTGGCTAACTTATAACCATTCCTAAAAGCATTTTTATAAATACTTTTTTCAAGATAAGATAAATCACGATAGTGTCCAGCTTTGAGAGCTACCCTTAATTCTGCAAAAATTTGTGCTGAGGTCAAAACTCCCCTATACCTTTCTTTCTTTTTTTTCCAATTTGTATATTGATTGCTACTTAGCCATCAATAATTCTTTTGTCTGCTCAATTTTCCAAAGCAATCTATAAGAATCTTGTTGATACTTATTTACTTTTTGCTTTGCTTCCAGGTACTTCTGGTGTTTCTTGTCCTGAAGATCCCTGTACCTTTGCAGACGAGTTTTCAACTTGCTCATCGTTCTCCTTTTTCACTTTTAAAAAGTTGTATTTAATTGTATCAACTTTTATTTCTACAAATTTCCCTTTAGCACTAGGGTCTGCAGCCTTATTGACATCATCAAAGAGTTCTACTTCTGTAAAACCTGCTTCACCATGTCTTAATCTTCTGTATATAGTCATACTTTATCCTTTTTGGCAACCTCTTTTTTGTGTACCTCTTTAGTCATCTTGTTATATATACTTAAATCTATATAATTATCCGCCTTAAAATTTTTGGTAGTTCTAAAAAGCTTTAAAGCCATCATGAGTTGACCTACTTGATGAGGTTTAATAACCTTTTTAAGATTACCATATAAGATAATCGTAAACATCTCAGCCAATAAAGTAAAGTTTTCCTGATAATTACCATAATCTTTTTCACGATCATTGATAATTTTCTTTTCAATTTCTTGATCTAATTCTGTGATCTTCATATTTTTTTTTAATCCTGGCGGGGAAAACTATCGAAAGGGAGTTAAGAAAGAAAAAACCCCACCAAGAAAATAAATAATAATTACTTATTACCTATAGTTAGGTTTATTACCATAACTTGGCTTGTTTCCAAACCCTTTATTTTGTGGTGCAAAATTCCCTGATGTACCACTACTAGGTTTACTCTCGTTAGGTGTTAATACCACATTAATACCCCCTGTTGGTGTTCCATCTTCAGCCACATCATCAAAGGCAGCTTGACTATACCAAGCATCGCCTATCTTTGCTCCAATTCTCCATTGCTTCCCTTCGGGAGACTTAGGATTAATCGGTGCTACCCAACTCGGTTGATTGGCAGCGGTCTTATTGTTGTTAGGGACAAGTTTAATATACAGCTTATCACTCATTTGTTTTCTCCTTTTTTATATTCAATCTATTTTAGATTGATTATTTAATATCAACTCACGACTTTCAGCAATGTCTGTGACTTGCCGATAAGCTCGTAAATTGTTCTTTAATAAATGATTAATCTCATTTTTGTATGCTGTATTCATAAGATAATTTAATCTAGGAATATGCTGAGCATTTTTCAAATGATCCTTAATCATTTCCACATCTACTTTATCATCTAGGTAGGCATGACTTGTACCATTAGTAGTAGCTTTAGTTTTAGCTGTTACTCTTGGAATATTGTGAGTAGGTTTTTCAAAAGGTTTGGTTTTATAACCATCATCATTATCTAAACCTGTTTTTAAATTGAGAGCATTAAGGAACGCATACTTTTTAGCATAAGACATTCCATTACCTGTTCCAAACTTATCTAAATTTCCCATCGCTGAACATCCATTGATTTCAATGAAAGCTGTTGGATCAGAAACATCGTGTATCTTCATGTTGCAAGTTATCATAACAAATGATTCCTTGATTTCACTTTCGTAAGTACACACAGGATAAAGATCGTTGTTTAATAAAGTTTGCATAGCAACCTTTTGAACTTCATCGTGCTGCAAAGGATTGAAGTGCATTCCAGGTACTTTTTTTCCTTTGACTACTCCACCTGCTTCGCAAGAAGCCTTATGAAGTTTTTGGTATATATTTGTTTTCATATTATATTCCCCATAGTTTATTGATTTGTTGTTGTTGATGCTCAGTTAAATCACTATATAAATAATGTTTCATATCAGGTGCTTCAACTAAGTCTGCCATTATTGATGCGTCTCCTTTAGATGCTTCTAATAATCTTTGAATGGTTTTTGCTTTTTTAACAATATAAGTTTGATAACAATGCTCTAAATATTCATCAGTAAATTCATCAAAGATTTTATAATCTTCTTCATTCACATAAAATAAAAAAGGTTTCTTCCTTGCACAATGCCAATAGAAAGAGAGCTGAGCAATGTGATCGAGTTGAGGTTCAATAGGAAGTTTTTGTGTATAACCTTTTAATCCTGTTTTAAGTAATCTAAAATAAGGTGGCTTGGATTTAAGCTCTGCTATTTTATTAGCTGCTTCAAAATCTATACGACCTATGATGGGTAAAAATAAATTATCAGGTTGGTCGTGAACATATCGTTCCCCTTGAACACTATCTTTACCAAAGATTTTTTTAATTGCTTTTAAAATTTGTGTAATGGTTTGATGAGAATACTCTAGCATATGTGTTCTACACTCCCCATCTTTTTCATCTCTTGGTTTATTCTTATTGATTTGCTTTAACTCATGCTCATAGATAGTTTCATAAATTCTATCTTTTATTTCTTGTCGTTCTGCACCTTTAAAAATATATTTACAAATTAAGTGCTGACTTGTGTTGCCGACTAAATTTCCATAGTGCATTTTATAGTTTGCTAAAGATTTTCTTCTGTCGTCTTGTGATGATAGTAGATATTTTGTCATCCACCATGCGATAGGTTTATTGGTTAGCTGCGATGGACTAAAATGGTCGTTACCTTGACCATTATTTAATTTAGATATAATTAAGTTTTTTAATTGCATATTTCCCTTTCGTTTTCCACATTTATAATGATTTATTTTTTGCTTGTCAAACTAAATAATATCTAATATATAGATACGAATTAGATAAACAATGAAAGGAATTAAATGACACTCGAAGAATATCGTAAAGACAAAAAACTCTCCTATTATATTTTAGGTCAAGAACTAGGTATTAAAGGGGTACAAAATCCAGGCACATCTGTTCAACGATGGTGCTTAACTTCTAAAATAAAAAGATTTCCTAATCCAACAATGGTAAAGAAGATATTAGAAGTTACCAAAGGTAAAGTTAAAATTGATGACCTTTATAAAAGTTGGTGGAATGAAAGCAAAGTTTAAATATAAAAGAGTTAAAATTATTTGGTGGGATATTTGCTCATCAGATGAAGCATGGATTAGCGAGGATGATATTCTTAATCATGACATCGCCACTTGTTCTGATGTAGGTTATATTTATAAAAAAACTAAAGATAAGTTATGGTTGTTTAGCTCTTTTTCTAAAGATGAAAATGGTTTAGCTGTTGGGGGTCTTACTTGTTTTCCTTTAGGTGTGATTAAAAAGATAGAGGTTTTAAAATGACAGATTTAACAAAGCAAGTTGAGGATCTAACCAAGAGAGTACAAGAAGCTGAGTTAGAAACTTCTCTTGTTAAAGCAGTTGGAATTAATAGTCCTGAAATGAGAGCATTAAAAAAAGAATTGAATGAAGTGAAGGAAGATAATAAAAAATTAGCTAATCAAATTAATGAAATGATAAGTAGGTTAAGAGATGCAAGTTTTTAA
>CAWVZX010000127.1:0-3544 GCA_963934755.1 uncultured Arcobacteraceae bacterium
ATTTGCTTAAATTTTGGAATTTATGCAGGTGTAGTATAAGCTTTATGTGTTTTTGAAGAAAATACAGTATTATTTGATATAATACTTATAGTATCCAATAAAAGGAAATATTGATGATCTTAAAAGAAATTGATAAAAAATATGTTTTAAATACATATAACAAAAACTATGTAAATTTTACTAAAGGTACTAATGCTACTTTATTTGATGACAGTGATAATAACTATATAGATTTCACATCTGGTATTGGGGTAGTTTCCTGTGGTCATGGAAATAAAAGAGTAGCTGATGTAATTTATAATCAGGCAATTAAAATATCACATATTTCTAATCTATATGCAATTGAACCTCAATCCAAACTAGCAGAGAAAATTCAAGAACTAAGTGGTTACGATGTCGCCATGTTTTTTGCAAATAGTGGAGCAGAAGCAAATGAAGCTGCAATTAAAATAGCTAGAAAATATGGTGAAACAAAATTTAATAAAAAAAAATATAAAGTAATTACTCTGGAACACTCATTTCATGGGAGAACAATTGCCACAGTTAAAGCAACTGGACAAAAAGATATGCATACAAATAACTTTTCTCCTTACCCTGATGGTTTTTCTTATAATGCAAAATTAAACGATATTTATAATTCAATAGATGGGCAAACTATAGCTGTTATGTTAGAACTAGTTCAAGGAGAAGGGGGTGTACAAACATTTCCAAAAGAAGATATACAAAAACTTGCTACTTATTTAAAAAAGAATAACATTTTACTTATAATTGATGAAGTGCAAACCGGCGCATACAGAACGGGAGAATTTCTAGCCTCAAATCTATATGATATTAAACCAGACATAATTACTATGGCTAAGGGAATAGGAGGTGGAGTCCCTATTGGCGTTGTGATGACTACGCATAAAGATATTTTCGAACCAGGTGATCATGGAAGTACTTTTGGGGGGAATTACCTTTGTACTGCAGCAGCACTTGAAGTTTGTAATATATTGGATGAAATTAAAAATGATGGAACTTTGGACGAAACAATACTATATTTTGAATCAAAATTAAAAGTCTTTTATAAGAATCACCAAACTATTTTTAAAGATATGGTGGGCTTAGGGTTAATGAGAGGTTTACGAGTAAAAGATGCCCAAACACTAGCGAGTATAATTTCTAATGCATTTGATACTGGAGTTTTAGTATTAAAAGCCGGTAAAAATACATTAAGATTTCTTCCTCCACTAACAATTAGTAAAGATGAAATCGATGAAGGATTTAAAAGATTGGAAAAAGCCATTGAAAAAGTATAGTTTTTTACCGTTAATGATTTGTACTTTTTTAACTACGCTTGTTGCAGAAAATAATTATTTATCTACAACAAAACAAGATATTTTAAATTACTCTTATGAAAAAGCTGTCCAAGATGGTAAAAAGCTTAAAAATGATTGGATAAATCCTATTACTTATAAATATATTTATTCTAATACGGATGATACGACGAAATCTATGATTAGTATATCTCAACCTATCTTTAAAAGTGGTGGAATTTATTATACAATAAAATATGCAAATAGTGTTACCAGTCAAACTAATGCAGGAATTGGTATCCAAAAAAAAGAATTAATAAAACAAACTATTAATTTATTCTATCAAATAAAACAAATTGATATAGCAGTGAAAAAACAAAAACTTTTAGTAAAAAATGCTTTGCTTGATGTAGAACGAAAAAAAGAGCAAGTTTTAAATGGAATTTTGGATACCTCATTCCTGAATAACTCAATTTTAGCTTTAAATGAAAATCAAAATTTATTAATAGATTTAGAATATAAAAGAAAAACATTCATTCTCGATCTTTCAAAACTTTCAGATCAAAGATATGGTGAATTAGAACTTCCTGTATTAACTTTATTAGACTATAACCAGTATATGACCAAAAACATTTATATTCAAAAAGCCAAAGATGATATAAAAACTGCGTATTGGCTAAAGAACATGACTCGTTCTAGTTATTTTCCTACAATAAATTTGACAGCAGATTATAGCAAATATCATGAAACAAATAACGACACAGCCTTCAGTAAAGATGGTATAGAAAATTATGGATTTAATATCACTATACCTTTAGATATAAAATATTCTTATAGCGTACAAAGTTCAAAGATAGAATATTTAAAAATAAAAGCGTCTTTACATGATAAAAAGAGAGAAGAACAAATAATATTTGAACACTCACTTGCAAAAATAGAAAGCCTCAATAAAAAGATTATAATCGCAAAAAGTGATATAAAACTTTATGATTCTCTAGTAGCACAAATTCAAGAACAACTCAATGTTGGAATGAAAACAAAGTCTGATCTAGAAATTATTCAAAATTCTCAAAATATTAAAAGTTTAGACATAGAAAGTATAAATATTGATAAGCAAATAGAATTATTAGAAATATACTACAGAATGGAAATTTAGATAAAGTGCTCAATCAAAATATACCTTTTAGTGACTATTTTAACGATTGGCTTTATGGAAGTGTTGGTTATTACTCTAGATATAAAACTATAGGTAAAGATGGAGACTTCTATACAGCAGTAAGTTCTAGTAAGTTCTTTGGTGGAGCTATAGGAAAAAGAGTCGTAGATATAATAGAAGAAGGCTTTTTGCCAACAACTACAACTATTATAGAAATAGGTGGACACCATGGTTACCTATTGGCGGATATGATACAATTTATTTTTACTTTAAAACCTGAACTCACAAAAACACTAAAATTTGCTATAGTTGAACGATATGAACATCTAAGGGAAAAACAAAAAGAATATTTTTATCAATGTTTTGGAGAAGAAATTACATTGCTTCATTATAATGACATCTATGAATTAAAATTAGAAAGTGCATTTGTAGTTGCCAATGAAATATATGATTCGTTTCCCTGTGAATTAGTTTATACAAACAAAAATAATATATTGCAAAAAGCTTTTGTAAATAAGGGTCACATAAAGTTTATTGATAATGATGATATGTACATTGACAAATATTGTAAAAATTATAATGTACAAAAAGGCGAAGTGCCATTAGGTTATGAAGATTTTGCCTTGCAATTGTCTCAAAATATAAGTAAATTTGAATTTATTACATTTGATTATGGAGAGAAATATCCACGCAACGATTTTTCATGTAGAGTGTATGAAAAACACAATGTATATCCTCTATTTGATAAAGATATAAATTTTAAAAAACTGTACCAAAAATCAGATATCACTTATGATGTTAATTTTCAGCATGTTATTGATAGCTTTGAAAATATTGGGATAAAAAACATAAGTTTTCAAACCCAACTTAAAGCATTGGTCTCACTTGGTATTATAGAGTTACTTGAAATTTTGCATAATAATGTAGATGATAAAATATATTTAAGTGAAACTAACAAAGTAAAAACATTACTAAATCCTACTGGAATGGGTGAGCGCTTTAAAATGGCATGTTTTAGACAAAATAAATAATTTATAAATAAACCATCCTATAAAGAATAGCTTAAACGAGTAGTTATTTTTTTAGGCATTAT
>CAWVZX010000128.1:0-3539 GCA_963934755.1 uncultured Arcobacteraceae bacterium
AAACGATATTATGATTAACATCATAAGAAAAGCGATAGGCATCACTTCTTTTTAAGCAGCTCTGCTTGAAGGTGTTCTTTAAAAATTGCGTTATCTTTCTTAACTTCAAAAATTTCTTTCTTTAATTTATCCACTTCTTTATGTAATTCTCCATTCATATACTTATGCTGCTTTTCTATATTAGCCATTTCAGCATTATCTTTTTCTAACTTTTCTATTTTCTGATTTAATGCAGCAATAATGTTTTGATGTTTTGTATGCAGTATTATCGTATCTTTTATGTTATTCGCTAGCTTACTCATGCGGCTCATCTTTTGGATAGTTAATTCTATGAGCTGTCGCTTTATCTGCATCTTCAATTATCTCATCATAAACCAGGTCATATAATCCATTAGGATTTTCAACAAAGGCTATTTCTTTTTTTGTTTCTTTGATTAACTCTTTACAATGATCTTTAGCTTGTTCTAAAACGACAGTTAAATTAGGAAAATTAGAAGGATATACTCCATAGATATATAAGTCATTTATAGCTGCTGCTACTCTACTCAATCCTTGGTATCTTCTTTTTAATCTTTGTACTTTACTGTCTATTGGTAAATTATGCGGTAGGTTCATTTTTTCTCCACTTGGTATTATTAATTTTTATTTCCATATCTTTGACCTCCTGGGAGAGAGGCTCTGTTCCTTCAGTTGCTTTTTCTTCACTATCAAAAGTTTCTTCCAAAACAAAAGCCGCTTCTCCAGTTATAGTTTTAATTATTTTTGCCATGTAGTTCTTTTTGCAATTTATTAATTTCATCGTAAGCTCTCTCTAAATCAGCATTAGCTTCATAGAGATCATCTTTAAGTCTTGAATGAATATTGACATCATTTCCATAAGGTATTGGAACTGCATGCGGAGCTGTAACACTTTCAACAACATTTCCTTTATTCCTTGTAGATTGTAAGAATGGCATATTATCTGAAAGACCTATTGCAAGGAGCTCTCTGCTCACTAAACCTTTTGGAGTATGCCATAAGCTAATCATAAATTTACAATCAGCATCTGGATAATCTTGCTCTTCAATATCAATATGAAATTTATCTGCTTTATATATAGCCATTATTTATCCTCCAATATTGCATCGTAAGTAGCTCTCATCTTTGGATCATGTTCAAGATGTGTTAATGGCATCGGATATTCATCTGCAAAATCTTCATACTTGCTGGCATCAAATCCTGGTGCTGCATCTAAAACTTCATTAGTTTTTGTAGATCTGTGAATGAAAGTTGGATCTATCAAATCATCTGTTTTAACTTTATAAAAATCTGCAATATGTTTTAGTCTGTATGCAGATGGAATAATGTCTCCAGCCTCATATTTTTGTACATTTTGATGACTAACTCCTAAATGATAAGCTAATGACTTTTGCGGCATTCCAAGTTTTAATCTGCAAAACCTCATATTAGATCCAAGCATTTCACAAAAAGTTATAAACTTCTGGTCTCTAATTACTTTCATTATAGACCTCCATAAATTTTTTAATTTGTGCCTGGATAGCTGGAACATTTAGCTCTGGTGTTTTTTCAGCAGTTGCTGCAAAACATGCGTTAGGCATCTGTTGGAACTTTGTATGAAGATTTAGGAAATAACCTATTTCTCCATCATTAGTATTTTTCTTTTTTAAATACCAAGCGGTATTATCTAGTCTTGTATATGGACCAGTTTCTTTATTTAGGAAAGCTTCCTTGTCATAAGAAATATAACTTTCTCTTTTTTTTCTGCTCATATTAAATCCTCCAATGAGTTTCTGATTAATGATGTTGCAAGAACAGAAATTAGTCTGCTTGCTACTTGTGGGGGATGCTCTATTGCTTCTCCATAATTCGATAATGCTGATAATTCTTTGTGTGTGATTGGATGTTGTTCCCAGTCATTTTTAGACATTTTATAAGCTGCACTATGAAGTAGTCTTGCAACTTCTTTTTCAGCTTGGTCTAATTCTGGTCTTTTAACTCCAGGAAAATTTATAATATTACTGTGGATCTTTTTTTCGTAACTCATTTTTTAACCATTCCTTATATTCGATTTGAAATTTGTCATCTTTTTCAAAAGTCGATCTACCATTTAGCTCTTGGTTTAGCTTCCATACCAAGTAACTCATCGGTATCAATCTCTTCTGATTTTTCTTTGTGCATGTCATGTGCTTGTACGATGTAAGCCAAAGCATCATCGTAACTATCCTCTTTGAATTTGTGTGTGGCTCTAATTAATTTTGCTTGAGCATAAAGTAATGGAACTTGCCATCCTTCGATTGGTGCGATTAAATGTTTGTCCAAGATTATGGACCATGAAGAAGCAATCTTATTCATATTCTCTTCGAATGATCCATATTGATCTTGTCTGGAACTTTCTAGTTCCTCCAGGCGGTTATGAAGTTTTTTTCTTGGCATCCTTGCCTTTGTAATCCTCATGACCTTTTTGAACATAAAACTCAACAGTCTTTGACATACTTATCGGTAGCTCAAATCTTTTTTGAGAAAGCTCTTCAAGTAACTGATAAGTCTTAATGTTGATTGCAACTGATTTGAATTTATCTGGATCCATTTTTAAGCCTCCAACTCTGAAGGATTAAAACTGGTATCAGCAGCTCCAACACCATTAGCTTCATCGGCAAGTTCTACTCTGTAAAAAGTATAAAACTCTGTGCCTTCTGGCATCTTACCTTTGCCGCTAGCTTTTTGTTTGTAAGCTCCGAAACGATGCTTAACTCCATCAACAACTATTGTTCCAGACATATCGTATGACTGTGGAGATTTTTTATTTGTTGCTATGAAAGCAGCTCCAAGGTCTGGTCTTTCTTTAGCTGGTGCAGCAGATGCTGCGGTATCAAAATCTGACATGGTTATATAACTCCTTTGGTTTGCAGATTAGTTTTGTGTATTTGGAAATCTTCCATAAATGTGGTGTAGGCAATCGGATTTTTAATCTTCAATTCTCCTAACATTGATTTATTTTTAGATAACCATTCTTGATAAGATCCTTTGTGAGACACAGCCTCTAATTCTTTTAAAGCTGTTTGGATCTTTTTGTCTTGCTGCATGATTGCAGTTGAAACTTCTTCAGCAGATGCAATTCCATCTGAAATAAAGCCTAGGAATGCAAGAGCTCTACCAGTAGCAGAGGTTTCGCAATTCTCTAATGCGGAAGTTTGATTTATTTTTGATGCTGATCTTTTTTCTTCAGCATGACCAGTAGATACATGAACACCATCAATATAAATATCAGATGACATCACTACTGTATTTGCATCAATACTTACTATTTTTGTTACAATATCTAATGCAGTTCCAAGAACTCTTCTTGCAACAGCTACTCTTAATGCAACAGTAGCATAGCTTTTTCCATGTATTGGAATTGTTTGTCCATCTAATGATTTTTTAAATTCATTAACAGCCTGGACCAGCTTATCTTTTATATCAGCCATAAGGTTATACCTCCTATAATTATAATAAAGGAAGCTGATAAAACTCTTCTCTTCATTTGGTTATGTTTTCGG
>CAWVZX010000129.1:0-3516 GCA_963934755.1 uncultured Arcobacteraceae bacterium
CTATTTTTTTATCGTTAAAGTTAAAGTGAGCTTCATTTATACGCCCCTCATCTAGGATGTCTACACTTGATGTTTTATCATAAAAAAATGGTTCTGTATCACTATATAGTGCAGTTCCAGAACGCCCTTTTATGCTACAGGGATTGATATGTTTAAAAGTATAAACTTTCGAAAAAATAGTTTCTGGTATTTGATCTGCTTCTGCTTTTATCTCTTGTAGTCCTAAGATATTTACAGTTTCATTGTCTACCCATTTTAGAGCATCTTTTTTCTCTACGGCTCTTATACCATTTACATTCCATGAAATAAATCTATATGTCTTCATTTTTTACCTTACTGCTTATATTATTATATTTTTTGGATAGTACTTAATCTTCTTAATCTTCTTTATCTTCTTTATCTTCTTTATCTTCTTTATCTTCTTTATCTTCTAATTCATGTATATTTTTTTCTTCAGCTTTTATAGGTTCTTTTGTTTTTTTCATACCAAAAGAACTTAAACCTTTTAGTCCTTCTGTATCCATTTTTGGAAACCCACTACTGCTTGTAAATTCTTCACTTTTCCCACCATGCATATCTATTTTGACAGTTTTTTCATCACTAAAAGCATAGTTGGCTAGTAGTTGAGTGGCTAAAAATAATGGTATAATTATAATTTTTTTCATTGTCTCTCTTAAGTATTTTTTTCATTATATCTAATATTGTTTGAGGTTCACATCTTTTATTGATTTCATCTCTTTAAATATAAGTTAAAAAAGTGTATCTTCTATTAGAGTTATTTTTTTAGATTTTTGTATACACTTAATAGAATCATTTTTTACACTATTAACTAAGTCATCAACTTCTCTTATATTTATAGTATCACTAGATATTGGTGTATAGAGTTTATTTAATGCTTCATAACTACTCTTTAAATCTAACCAACTCTTCCAATCTTTTTGCTCTAATATCACTGGCATTCTGTCATGAATAGTTTTTATTTTATCATTTGCTTGTGTTGTAAGTAATGCACAACTTACAATAGTTTGTTTCATAGTATTGTCATACCAGTATCCATATATACCTGCAAATGCAAAATAATTTTCTGTATTTGAAGTAATAAAATGAGGAATACTTTTTTTTGTTTGCACATCTTTTTCCCACTCAAAGTATCCATTGATAGAGATGATACATCTTTTTTGTTTGTAAGATTCTCTAAAACTATTTTTTTCAAATACTGTTTCACTTCGTGCATTGATATTGATACTTGATTTATCATTTGCCCAAGATGGTATCAGTCCAAAATGTGCATAAGTATATACTTTTGTGTTCGTAAATATAGGGATATTTATAGTTGGAGCAATATTGTATCTTTTCTTCAAAATTTGAATATCATCTTGAAATATTCCAAAAGTATCAAAAATATCTTTTTTAAATGATATATCATCATATATAGCTAATCTTCCAGGCATATTATTTTAGCAAGTATTTAAAATACTCATTTCGTGATATTTCTTTGGCTCCAAGTGAGGCTAAGTGGTCATTGTGAACTTGACAATCTATCAGTTTGATTCCATTTTCTTCTGCTTGTTTACATAGATGATAAAAGGCAATTTTAGATGCATCTTTTAGATCAGAAAACATACTCTCTCCACAAAAAATATCATTTATTTTTAAACCATAGAGTCCACCAACTAAAGTATCATCCAGATAACATTCGATAGAAAAAGCATATCCTAAATTAAAAAGATTGATATAGGCATTTATAAATGCTTCTGTAATCCAAGTTTCATCTTCATCTTTTCTTTTTATACTAGAACATTTTCTGATAACTTTTTCAAAGTTTTCATTTGCTTTTACTACGAAACCTTTATTTTTCATAGTTCTTTTAAGACTTTTTGTAAGTCTAAATTCATCAGGAAATAAAATCATTCTTTTTTGAGGACAAAACCAGTGTATATAATTATAATCATCAATATACCAAGGGAAGAGTCCATTTATATAGGCATTTAAGATTCTTTGAGGATGAAAATCTCCACCTATGGCTACTAGATCATTTTTCATCATATCTAGTGTTGGGAAATTTAGGTTATCATCATCGATTAAGTAGATGCCTTCTTTTTTGTCTATTAGTTCCATTGGTGTTATATTAGCTCATTTTAAATAAAAATACAAGCACATATTAAGAAAGAAGTAGCTATCTTCTTTTTTGTGTTAAATCTCGATTTTGTGAATATTAGAATTTATAATTGTGTTTTGCATTAAGTTGTGATTGTACCACCTACAATAGACAATACACTACCACTATCATTAGTGATGTTGAACTTAACCCAATATTTACTGCTGTAGGTTTATGTATATTAGCTCAAATAGCACTACCAATTCCAAGACCCATAAAATATTCACTTTGTGCCATTGCACTAGATGTAGCAAATAAAACACCTGCTGCAAATAAAGATTTTTAAGCATTTTTTCTCCAAATTTTATTAATTTATTTGAATATACAAATTTAAATTTTTATATCTTTAATTAACTTAATAAAATAGTTTATTTATAAGTTTTAAAATATAGATAAAACTATAAACTATATAATTTAATATTGGCTATAATATTTTTATGAATGATTACACAACAAAATTAACAAGGCATAGAGAATTTTACCCATCTACAGATTTAGACTGGTCTGTTGAGAGTGATAGAGGTCGTATCATATCTGCACCTTCTTTTAGAAGACTACAAAAGCGTACACAAGTATTTGCTTTGGAGTTAAATGCAGCTGTACGAAGTAGACTTACCCATTCCCTTGAAGTTTCGCAAACAGCTAGATTTATTGCTAAAAAAATTTTAAAAAAGCTTAATGATAAAAACTTAAATAAGCTAGACAATGCCTTTATTTCTACTTGTGAAATGGCTAGTTTACTTCATGATATAGGGAACCCTCCTTTTGGTCACTTTGGTGAAACAGCTATAAATGAATGGATGGAAAAATCATGCGAAAATATTTTCTTAAATTTATATGGAGATGAAAATCTTAAAGAGAAACTCAAAAAAGATTTATGTTCTTTTGATGGAAATGCCCAAGCTATACGAATAGTTCATAAACTACAACGATTAAATCTTTCATATACACAAACTGCTTCAATCATTAAATATACAAGAGGTGCATTTGAAGAAAAGTCCGATGATGAATATTTGTCCTATTTAAAGAAAAAGCCAGGATATTTTTTTAGTGAAAAAGACTTCATAGATACCATAAGTGATACTTTAAATATAAAATCTGGACATAGATTCCCTCTAACTTATATAATGGAAGCTGCTGATGACATCTCCTATTTAAGTGCGGATATTGAAGATGCAGTCGATAAAGAAATTTTAACTTTAGATAAAATTTATGCACTTATAAAAATTGAATCATATAAAGTAAATAAAAAGTACAATACAAATGAAACAATGCTTTTAGATTTAGTTGAAAAAAACTATTTTAAAGCCAAAGAAATCTGAAAATGTAGGCTTCTATGTGGCTAACTGTCTATCTGC
>CAWVZX010000130.1:0-3513 GCA_963934755.1 uncultured Arcobacteraceae bacterium
TTATCAAATATATTTAATTTTTAAGGTTTACACAGTTAGATTTACACTCTCTATTGTTAGCTTGTGTATCTCTAAACTGATATATCACAGGTAGTGCATATCCTAACATTAGAGATATTCTTAATTTATTTGTCATTCTTATATTTGTCTTCCATCTTTTTAGTCAATAATGCTAGCATCAAAACAACTATTACGATTATAGAAAAACTTATGATTTCATTTTGCGATATATTCATATTCAAGTATAACTTATTTTACATAATGATTATATTTTTTATTTTTATCTCTCAAAAAACTTATCCACAAAACCAATAATCTTATCCAATACTCTTGGAACTATCTTTTTTCTCTCAAGTAATTTAGGTTTAACCTTTAAAGTTTTAGCGACATCATTTGCAAGAGGCTTTCTCTCTTCATAAATATAAGTATCAATTACTTTTTTTACTTCATCATTTAAAAGATTTTCTTCTTTACATAATTCTTCAAATGATTTTTCTTTTTGCTCATCCCAAAATTTCTCAAACTCTTCTTCTACATCTTCACTATTTTTAATTTGCAATAGATTTTCATTGATAAACTGCTCTATAAGTTCTCTTTTACTTCTAAGTTGAGGATTGTTATTTAAAATATTAGTTATATTTTCTTTTTGTTTTTTTCTTTGTTCTTCATCTTCTATGTCTTTGTATTGTCCTAAAAGTTTCAATATATAATTAACATTGATTTCATCTTTATGTATAAGCTCAAGTTCAAAATCGACATCTTCTAAGATAGATACCTTTTCATTTCCATCCTTACCGTCTTTGCCTATATCTTCATACATATCAAGATATTTAGACTTATAGTCCTCAAACTCTTGTTCACTCATTTCTAAATCAGACCATTTAAAATCACTAAATCCACTAAGAATATTTTTAACTCTCATTAAATCTCTAAATGCTTTTATAAATTCTAGTTTATCATTTTCATTATCTAATTCATTTACACTATCAATAGTAGGAGTAATTTTATTTAAATTAATATACTTTTCATTGAACTTTAAAACATAGTCTTCATAAGGTTCCATTACAATAATCTCTTTAGCATCTTTGTTAGAAAAAAGAGCAATTGCTTCATCTGTATTTGATTTTAGATTTCTAAAACAAATAATATTACCTTGTGATTTTTGTTCATTGATAATTCTATTTGTTCTTGAAAATGCCTGTATAAGTCCATGATATTTAAGATTTTTATCTACATACAATGTATTTAAAGTCTGACTATCAAATCCAGTTAAAAACATATTTACTACAAGAAGAATATCTATCTCTTTTTGTTTTACTTTTTTTGATATGTCATTATAATAGTTATAAAAACTTTGAGAATCTTTTGTCGAAAATTTACTTCCAAACATTTTATTATAATCAGTTATAAACTCATCTAATTTTTCTCTACTATGCTTATTGATATGTGTTTCATCTACATGAGAACCATCTGATTCATCAAGAGTAATTTCCCCTTTTGCATCTTTATCTTCTTCATTTGCACTATATGAAAATATAGTTGCTATTTTTAAATTATGCCCTTTTAATTGTTGGTGACTTT
The DNA here is from genome assembly GCA_963934755.1 of uncultured Arcobacteraceae bacterium. GTDB lineage: Bacteria > Campylobacterota > Campylobacteria > Campylobacterales > Arcobacteraceae > JAIOSF01. The sequence continues at coordinate 1,582 of CAWVZX010000130.1, forward strand.
TAAATGATTCATAATATTTAATAAGCATATCAACAGAACCTACACACATCATAGCTGTAAATTCGCGATTATGAGTTTTTCTATTATGATTGGCAATAATATAATCAACTATTTTATCAAGTCTATCTTCACTTTCTAAGAGTTCTTTTGTATCTATGGCTTCTACTTCTATATCAATATTTGTTGTACTATCTTTTCTCTCTTTATATTTACCAATATATTCAATAGAAAATTTCAATACATTATCATCATTAATTGCATCAGTTATTACATATTTATGTAAACAATCATCAAATAACTCTTTTGTAGTTCTTTTTCCTAAGGCATTCTTAGAAGCATTTTCTACAAATATTGGAGTTCCAGTAAAGCCTATCATTTGGTTATGAGTAAAGAACTTAGTGATACTCAAGTGTGTTTCTCCAAACTGACTTCGATGACACTCATCAAAGATAAATACAATATTTTTATCTTGTAGTTTTTCCATTTTTGATAAGTATTTCTTTTTACTTATTGCTGTATTAAGTTTTTGGATTGTTGTCACAATTAATTTAGTATCATCACCAAATTGTTTGACTAATGCGTTTGTATTATCTGTTCCATCGACTGAACCATCACTAAAACTATTAAACTCTTTAGTTGTTTGAAAATCTAAATCTTTTCTATCAACTACAAATACTATCTTTTCAACTTTTGGTAGTTTCATAAGTATTTGTGCTGTTTTAAATGAAGTTAGTGTTTTACCACTACCTGTTGTATGCCAAATATATCCATTCTTTTGCGAGTTTGAAACTCTATCTATAATATTTTCAACTGCATGAAACTGATAAGGTCTAAGAACCATAAGTATTTTTGGAACTTCTGCTAATACTATATATTTACATATCATTTTAGATAGATGGCATCTTTCAAGAAAAACATTTGTAAATTCTTCTATATTAGTAGTGTTTTTATTTTCTTTATCAGCCCAATAAAATGTTTGTTTAAAGCTCATCTCTTTAATATTTTTATTATTAGCATAGTATTTAGTATTTACACCATTAGAGATGATAAATAGCTGTATATAGTTAAATAAAGCATTATTAGCACTATATGAGTGTCTTTTATAACGCATAGTTTGGTTAAATGCAACTTTTAGTTCCAAGCCTCTTCTTTTGAGTTCAATCTGTACTAATGGAAAACCATTTATAAGAATAGTTACATCATATCTATTTTTATATACTCCATCTACTGTTACTTGAGAAGTTATTTGAAAAAGATTTTGACACCATTGTTCACTGTTCAGAAACTCTATATATTTTGTAGTTCCATCATCACAAGATAAAATAAATCTATCTCTTAGTATTTTCGCTTTTTCAAATACATTACCTTTATTTAAATGATTGAGTATTCTTTTAAATTCAGTATCAGAGATAGTAGTTTTATTATGAATTTCTAGTTGTGACTTTAGATTTGATTCTAATGCTTTATCATCTTTAATTACAACTCTTTCATATTCTAATGATTGGAGTTGTTTTAAAAGATTTTCTTCTAGTATTGCTTCACTTTGTTTGCTCAATTTATAATCTTTCTGAAGCTTTTTTATATACTTCCATATCATCTCTTTTACCAATTGCAATAGTTCTAATAATCAACTTATCTTCTATTATTTCATATACAATTCTTACTTTCTTTTTAGCAACATAAACTTTTTTTAAACCACTTAAATTCATATTTCTTTTATTTCCTAAAGGCAATCCAATGTGAGGAGCTTCTTGCAATTGTTTTAATTTCTTAAAAACTAACAATAAAAGAGAATGATTTAATTCTTTCAAATCTTTTTCAACTAAAGGGTGTTGAATTATCGCATACATCTATAGGGTCTTTAAGTCAATTTTTAATTTTCCTGCCATATCTTCAAATGATATATATTCAGATAATGGAGTTTTTGATCTT
>CAWVZX010000131.1:0-3511 GCA_963934755.1 uncultured Arcobacteraceae bacterium
CATAGCATAAGGAAGTCCAACGCCCATAGTTCCTAATCCACCGCTAGTCATCCATTGTCTTGGATAATTAAATGGATAAAATTGTGCTGCCCACATTTGATGTTGACCAACATCTGTCGATATAAGTGCGTTGTCACCAAGTAATTCACCAGTTCTTTTAATAACCCATTGTGGCTTTAATCTCTCACCATCATCATGAAATGCTAAAGGATGTTCATCTTGGTATCCTTGTAATGTTTTAACCCATTGAGTATAATCATTAAATTTAAAGTCTTTTAAATGCACTAATATTTGTTTCATAACAATTGCTAGATCACCAACAATAGGGTAATTTGGTTTAATTATTTTAGCAATACTAGCTGGATCAATATCAACATGTACTACTTCAGCTTTTTTTGCAAAAACATCTAATCTTCCAGTAACCCTATCATCAAATCTAGCCCCAAGACAAATTATCATATCTGTTTCACTCATTGCCATATTAGCTGCATATTCACCATGCATACCTAACATACCAAATAAAAGGCTATCATCACTTCTCATAATACCTCTAGCTAATAATGTTTCAACAACAGGAATATTTGTTTGATGTGCAAGTGATCTGATTTCTTCATAACAATTGGATAATACAGCACCACCTCCAATATAAAGTAAAGGTCGTTTTGATTCACTAATTTTTTCTAAAGCTAATTTGATTTGTCGTACATTTCCTTTTGTTGTAGGTTTATATGTTGGTAAATCAAATTCTTGCTCATAATTAAATATTGCCATATTAGCACTAACATCTTTAGGTAAATCAATATGCACAGGACCTGGTCTGCCAGTTCTTGCAATATGAAATGCAATTTTAAGTACTCTAGTTAAATCTTTAACATCTCGCACCAAAAAATTGTGTTTTGTACAAGATCTACTAATACCAACTGCATCAATCTCTTGAAATGCATCTGTACCAATTACCGTTGTCGGTACTTGTCCACTAATTACGACAATTGGTATACTATCAGTATAAGCTGTAGCCAGACCTGTCACTGCATTTGTAAATCCAGGCCCACTAGTAACTATTGCAACACCTACTTTACCGCTACTTCTTGCATATCCATCCGCTGCATGTACTGCTGCTTGTTCATGCTTTACTAATATATGCTCAAAATAATTTTGTTTATATATTTCATCATAAACATTCATTATAGCACCACCTGGATAACCAAATACAACTTCTGTATTCTCTCTTTTAAGTGCTTCTACAACTATTTGTGAACCCGTTAACTGCTCTTCTATTATTTCGTTTTTCATAAATTATTCTCTTTAATTAAAATGTAATGATTATGTCTAAAAAATAATTAAATATATATTAATTTAAAAATTTATTAGAAAATTCTGATGTATTATCTTTAGACTATGGATGGGGTATTTTTATTTTAGAATTAAGTAAATAACCAACAACAATAACTAAACCAAGTACAATATTTTCATTTGGTATTATTTCATATACCCAAGCTAAATAAGTAGTCCATAATAAAATGGCTCCAAGAGGTGTTGGGATTCCTGTAAAGTATTTACTTACTTCTCCTACTTCTGCATTAATATTAAATTGTATTAATCTTCTTAAACCAGAAATAACATAATAAATACATGTAAATGCAATAAATGGCGTATTTAAAACTTCTAATTCTTTTCCATCAATAACACCAAAATATATAAACATAACAGGAACAATAACAAAAGAAAGAAAGTCTCCAAATGAGTCTAACTGAACTCCAAACTCAGTTGATAGATTGTATCTTCTTGCTAATTTTCCATCAAGTATATCAAATCCACCTGCCATCCATGCAAATAGCGCAGCTACAAAGAAATCTTGATGTGTTAAAAAATATATGGCAAGTATTCCTGCTGAAATATTCAAAAAAGTAACTATATTGGCTAAATTAAAATGATTGTTTTTATCAAATAAAAATGTCATGATGCTTTCTCTATATATCTGATGAAATTAGTTCTATTCTGTCTTTACTGATTTTTAATACTCTTACGCTTACACTATCATTTTCAGCAAGAACATCTTTCACATTAGAAACTCTTTTCTTAGAAATCTTTGAAATATGTAATAAGCCTTCTCCACCTTTAGGTAATTCTACAAAAGCTCCAAATTCTGCAATTCTAACAACTTTTCCCTCTAATATATCATCGATTTTATAAAGTTCTTCAAAGTTTATTAGCTCTTTCTTTTGAAAAGACTTTGCATTTGAAGAAATATTTTTTACTTGTTCAGCAGCACCTGATATTTTATCTTTATCACTACCTGTAATTTTTACATTGCCGCTTGTTTTATCTAAATCTATAGATACTTCCCATTTTTCAATAATTTCTCTTATGACTGAGCCAGCTCTCCCAATTACTGATAATACTTTACTTGGATCTATACGAAATTGTTCCATTAATGGTAATGCTTCACTAGGTACTATATCCAATAATGCATGTTCCATTAACTCTAGAATGTGAACTCTACCCTCTTTTGCTTGATCCAAAGTTTCTTTTAAAACATTTAATGCGACTCCACCTAATTTAATATCCATCTGAAGTGCGGTAATACCATCAAAAGTTCCTGTAACTTTAAAATCAATATCACCATCGTGATCTTCTAGACCCATTATATCTGTTAATATAACATATTTATCATCCTTGAAAACACCGCCCATAGCAACACCTGCAATAAGTGATGTAGTTGGAACTCCTGCGGCTTTTAATGCTAAAGAACCACCACATACTGTTGCCATTGATGAACTCCCATTTGATTCTAAAATTTCAGAAACAAGTCTAATTGTATCAGTATAGTCTTTATCAATAGAAGATTCTAGTGCTCTTTTAGCAAGATTTCCATGCCCTAATTCTCTTCTGTTCACGCCAAATATAGGTTTTGCTTCCCCAACACAAAAGCCAGGGAAATTATAGTGAACCATAAATGTATCATAGTTATTACCTTTTGCTGTAAGTCTTTCAAACATTTGAGCATCTTTATCATTACCAAGTGTAGCAACAACTAAAGCTTGTGTCTCACCTCTTGTAAATAGACAACTACTATGAGCAGATGGTAAAATATTTGTTTCTATTGTTATAGGACGCACATCTTTTGGACCTCTTCCGTCTGCTCTTAATTTATCATTAATTATCATATCCCTAACAATAGTTTTTTTAACAATTTCAACAGCTGCATATATATCTTTTAATTCTATTCCATTTTCATTAATATAACTATCAGCAAAAATTAACTTAGCAATATCTTTTAAACCACTAAATCTTTCTTTTTTAGCCATTACTTTAATTGCATCTCGAATACTAAATGAATAGTTTTTTTCCACATATTGAATCAAGGAATCATCTATATTTGTAGCCATTAATTCTACAGCTTCTGACTCTTTTTTTGCAAATTCAAAACTTTTTTCATACACAACATTTGTATTTGATATGTTATCAGAAGCAAGTGAAATAGCTTCTACTAAATCAATTTCATTGATAT
>CAWVZX010000132.1:0-3504 GCA_963934755.1 uncultured Arcobacteraceae bacterium
CTTAGCTGTTTTGTTGTAGAATAATATATAAAATAAAATGGAATATTATATAATATGAAAAAAATGAAAAAAATATTTGAATCCTTAAATTTGATATATTATGAATATAATATACAGGCAAACATTCTGTTTCTGGATCATTATGCTTCAAAAGATAATATGAGTCGTGAACGGATGAAAATAACTTATGCTTTAACAAAAGAAGGTATCGACTTTTTTATTGATGAAAATGAGAATATAGTCATATCTTATAAGGATAAGTTTTTTGTTCGTTTAAAACTAAGATGTAAAAATATTTTCAAAAAAATTAGAAATAATGGAAAGAAAATATATATATTAAGTGATATAAAAGTAAATAATGCGATAAACTTACCTATGTTTGACATAAAATATTTAAATCAGGAAATAGATTTAGAAAGCTACGATGCTCTTGTCTTTACATCGAAAAATGCTATAAAAGCACTTGATACTATGAATAAAACTTGGAAAAATATGCCATCTTATGTAATAGCTCCACAAACAGCAAAAATTCTAATATATTTAGGTGGTAAATTAGCATACTTGGGAAAAAAACATAATGGAGATGAGTTTGCAAGTGAGATAAAAGAGAAACTTTATGGTAAAAAAGTTTTGTATGTTTGTGGAACTAAAATTGTTTCAAAGTTAGTTAGTATATTAAATGATATTAATATTACTTGTGATTCTTTAGCGATATATGATATTACTTGTAAAGACTATCAAAAAAAAGTTAATTTACCAAAAGAATCAATTATCATCTTTTCTTCACCTTCTACTATAGATTGTTTTCTGGAAAATGTTACTTGGGATGATAGTTTTAGAGCTATTAGTATAGGAAAAACAACTTCACAATATTTTCCAGAGCATATAACTCCAATTATTTCTGATAGTACTTCACTAGAAGCCTGTGTTCATAAAGCCTTAGAATTAGACTAAAAGAACTTTAAAGTAATAATTTAATCTTCTAGTTTAGTAAAATCATCTTTACCTACACCACATTCTGGACAAGTCCAGTCTTCTGGTATATCTTCAAATTTAGTACCAGGTTCTATACCATGTTCTGGATCACCTAATTTAGGATCGTATATATAATCACACACTTCGCATATATATTTTTGCATAATTTCATTCCTTAATTTCTAATATTAACATATTATTTATTTACTCTTAGTTATGCTTAAATTTATAATGTTAGTTTTGTCAGGAGTTTGATATGTTTAAAAAGTTATTCGCTAAAAGAATGGGAACTTCAAATTTAGGATGGTTAGAGAGTAGATTTCATTTCTCATTTGCAGAGTATGTGAATCATGACAATATTAATTTCGGAGTTTTAAGAGTATTAAATGATGATATTATACATGCCAAGGGTGGTTTTGGGAAACATTCTCATACTGATATGGAGATTATATCATATATAGTCAAAGGAGAGATTACTCATCAAGATTCGATGGGAAATAGTGAAATACTCAAAAGAGGTGAGGTACAGTATTTGAGTGCTGGTACTGGAATAACTCACGCTGAGTTTAATGAAAATGAAAGTGAAGCTTTGAGATTATTGCAAATTTGGATTGTTCCACCTAAAAAAAGTTTAACTCCACTTTATGGCTCACATAAATTTGATGAATCAGAATCTAAAAACAAGATATTAGGTATTGTATCATCAGTTAATGGAAAAGCAAAAATAAAAATACATCAAGATATAAATATTTATGTGAGTAGATTAGAAAAAAATAACAGATTAGATTTTGAAATAGATGAAAATAGACAAGTTTATTTTGTCCAAATTGAAGGAACATCTTTAGTTAATAATATAGAACTAAATCATGGTGATGCAATGGAAATAAGAGATGAATTAAGTATAGATATACTTGCAATTAGTAACTCACACTGTCTTTTTATAGAGATGAAAAAGTTATGATCCCTTGGTTTCTTTATAATTTTTTGATATACCATATGAGGTAATAATAATCCCAAAAATTTCTATACTAAATAAACCTAAATTAAAATGAACACATAATGATATCAATAATCACATAGCAGCAATTAAATTTATAAGCTGAAATTTCAATGATTTAGTATCAGATATTTTCGCTTATAATAAAAAACAAGCATAAACTATAAAAAATAATACCTATAAAACCTATAACTTAACATATATCCAAAACACTTGCCTTTATATTTTAGAATAATATTGGTTTCGTTACTATTCTAAATTGCTTATAAATATTATTTTGATGCGTTTTTTGCTTTTTTATCAGCTCTTTTTTCTTTTAATGATTTTGTTGCTGTTGTTTTTACTGCTTTTTGTTTATCTTGACCTTTAGCCATAATGTCTCCTTTATTTAATTGTATCAGGTATTATATCACAAAACAGAAAATTTAGTTCCTGTAACAATCTAATGGATGGTAAATTAATCACATATAAGAGCAGAGAGTAAATAATACTTGTAAATAATTATAATTTAGAATATTTTTCTTAGAAGAAAATAAGCATGTATGAAATATAATAAAAAAATAGAAATATATACTAGGAATAGAGATGCAAAATGTTATTACAAGTATAGATTTAGGCTCAAATTCATTTAAAGTATTAAAATTTGACTGTAAAGAAAACAAATCATTATGTGAGTTTACTATGACTGTGGGAACAGCAGATGGACTTGCAAGAAGTGGTAATATATCACAAGAAGCACTGGCGCGTATTATCAATGCAATTAAAAAAAGTATAGAACTAGTAATCTATGATCCAAGAGAAGCAATAGCTATCACAACACAAGCATTAAGATCTGCAAATAATTCTAAAGAGATAATAGAAGCCATACATAATCAAACAGGAGTAATGTTTAAAATAATAGATGGTAAAACAGAAGGGGAGCTGACTCTCTTATCTATGCAAAACGCTTTAAAGAGAGAAAAACTAAAAGATGATTTTTTTGTACTTTTAGATATAGGTGGAGGCTCAACGGAACTTATAATATATCAAAACAATATAAGCCATATAAAAAGCTTTTCATTTGGTATGGTAACTTTAACCCAATCTCTAAATCAAAGAAATGATTTGAAAAAACTTGAAAAAGAAATTATTGAATTTTTAGAATATTCTAGTATAGATATATCAAACTCTATTTTCATAAGTGCTTCGGGTACGCCTACTATTATTGCAGCACTAAAGCATGGACTCAATAATGCTCAATATGATAAGGAGATTATAAATGGCACAACCCTAAGTATGAATGAAGTAAAAGTTATACAAGAGACACTAGATAGTATCTCAAAAGAAGAACTCATAGAAAAGGTTGGTATAGGAAGAGAAGACTTTATACATTCTGGTATGAATATATATCAACTCTTTTTTAAAACACTCAAAAAAGATACTTCAATAGTTTTTGATGATGGATTAAGTGAGGGTATTGCTTTAAATGCCTGTAATATAGGATAAAGATTAACTCAATGAGAATTTATAGTATCGTGCCATTGTACTAAAGT
>CAWVZX010000133.1:0-3459 GCA_963934755.1 uncultured Arcobacteraceae bacterium
GATCAATATCAAAAATTTTAGGTGTAATTTTAAGCTGACTAGATATATCAAATAAAATTGGTGATATTTGTTCATATAATATATTATCATTTAGTAATACTAAGGAACTTTTTAAAGAAGATATGTTTTCACTCCCTGTTTTAAAAATAGGTATTTTTAATGTCAGGACATCATTCATAATATCTCTATGGGACATCAAACTTTGTGATAACATAATCATACCCATATCAAATTTGAATTTATCTTCTTTTAAAATATTTTTTATCCCTTTGCTATGATAATCATTACTAATAATTAAATTGTCAACCTCTTCTAGTAAACTACTAATTTGATTTATCATACTTAAATTACTATGTCGCGTAATTTTTACAACCAACTTAGTATTTTTAATACGTCTATGTAAAATCTTTGCATCTGTTATAACATTTATAATCTCTTTTTCACTTTGAACATACATGTCAATATAAAGATAAAGATTTTGTCCAAAAGGCATCGGAAATTGTGCACTAGTTTTTGACACTGCGTTGTAAACTTGTAATAATACTTTAGGTTTTCCAATAATTATAATAATATCATTTGGTTTTATTATGATGGAGGCTTTAATAGTTTTCAATTTTTGATTTCTATATAAAGCAACAATTTTCCATTCTTGTTGTGCAATACTTCCAATATATCTATACGCATAAGTACTACCAAATGGAATTTTTATTTCCATTATTTCGCCTTGTCTTAAACCAATATTTTGTGCAAATACTGGAATATTAGGTAATAATTCTAACAATCCATTAGATAAAGTATCATTGCCTCTATAAAATTGTATATTTTTATCATCTAAATTAATATTCCAATTATCATAAACATTAAAGTTAAGTTCTTTATATTTTTTTCGTATGTTTTCAATCACAGCAAGAGTATCTTCTTTTGTAGCCAAAACTATTAAGGCATCTTGATACACTTCTTTATTTAATACAAAATATAATTTAGAATAACTTGTAGGATCAAATTTATAAAAAGTAAAATTCGATGGAATATTCACTTCTAAAATAGAATCGTCAGTATATATAATATTGTATTGGTTAAAATTATTATTTAAATCTATCATTCTTTTTACTAAATGTTTTGCTATATGGCCATCTAATATTACTAGTACATTTTTCATAAGATTATTATAGCTAATTTATGGTAAAATGAGATAAATTAAAAGAATATATAAACCTGGAAACAAGAAAACTAGCAAAAAACTATTTTTTATGTTTTATTGACCATATTGAATCGTATAGTTTTTCTTATTACTGGTGAACTAGCATCTAAAGTAAGCGAAATTATTCACAAATTAGTATATGCTAAAATTAAAATAAGGATTTAAAAATATGAATTTAAAAGAAGAAATAAATTATTCAATATGGTGTGATTTCATAGAAAGAGAATTTTTAGAAACTGGTTTTAAAGATTTAGTTACTGATCATATAATATTTGGTGCAACAAGTAATCCTGCGATTTTTGAACAATCAATTACTTCTTCAGAGGCATATACGCAACAAATGAATATGCTTCAGGCTAATGGAAATAAAAAAATATATGAAGAATTGGCAATAACAGATATTAAAACTGCTGCTTCTGTTTTAAGACCATTATATGAAAAAAATGCGAACGATGGTTTTATTTCATTTGAGGTAGATCCAAATTTTTGTGATGACGCTCAATTAACAATAGAAGAAGGCATACGACTACACAAACAAATTGCATGTGATAATCTTATGATTAAAGTTCCAGCAACTCAAGCAGGATACGCAGCAATGGAAGAATTAACTTCATTAGGTATAAATGTAAATGCTACACTTATATTCTCAGTAGAACAAGCAATCTCGTCTGCTCAGGCTTTAAATAATGGAATTACTAAAAGTGGGAAAGATACTAAATCAGTAGTCTCAATATTTGTTAGTAGATTTGATAGAGCACTAGATGAAATTATAAAATCAAAAGGTTTAGAAACTTCTAAAGTTGGAATATTGAACGCCACAAAATGTTATCACGAAATAGAAAAATTTAATAACAATAATATTAGAACACTTTTTGCAAGTACCGGAGTAAAAGGAAATGAATTAAATCCAAGTTATTATATAGATAATTTAATATTTAACAATTCTATCAACACTGCTCCACTTGCAACAATAAAAGATTGGTTAATAAATGATTCAAAAATAAAATCAAAAATAACTTCAGAAGATGACTGCGATGAATACTTTAGAACTTTAGAAAAAAGAAATATAAATATAGATCAAGTAGCAAAACAATTACTTCAAGAGGGTTTGAATGCCTTTAAGATATCATTTGAAGAATTATTAAAAAAAGTAAAATTATAATAAAGGAAATGTAATGAATAGCATTTGGACACCAAATAGTTGGAGAGATTTTCCAATAAAACAACAACCAATCTATGAAGATTTAAAAAAAGTTAAAAAAGTAGAGAAAGAGTTGTCATCATACCCACCATTAATTTTTGCAGAAGAAGCAAGAAATTTGAGATCTCAATTAGCAGATGTTTCAAATGGCAAAGCATTTCTACTTCAAGGTGGAGATTGTGCTGAGAGTTTTAAAGAGTTTAATGCAAATAATATCAAATCACTTTTTCAAGTAATGATGCAAATGGCTGTAGTGATGACATTTAGTGCGGGTAAACCTGTCGTAAAAGTGGGTAGAATTGCTGGACAATTTGCAAAACCAAGATCAAGTAATTTTGAAATAATTGATGGAGTTGAATATCCAAGTTACAGAGGTGATATAGTAAATGATATTACAAATAATTTAAAAGCAAGAACGCCAAATCCAAAAAAACTTTTAAAAGCATACAATCAAAGTGCAGCAACCTTAAATCTTTTAAGAGCCTTTGCAAGAGGTGGTATGGCAGATTTAAATAAAGTACATAGCTGGAATTTAAATTATATGAGAGATCATACTTTAGGTGAAAAATATGAAGAATTAGCATCAAAAATTAGTGAAAGCTTAAAATTTATGGAAGCTTGTGGTATAAATTCTTCTAATACAGCTACATTAAATCAAACTACACTATTTACATCTCATGAGGCACTTTTATTGAACTATGAAGAAGCACTCACTAGAAAAGATAGTCTTACTGGGGATTGGTATGATTGTAGTGCTCATATGTTATGGATAGGCGATAGAACTAGAGCATTAAATGAAGCTCATCTAGAATACTTAAGAGGTATTAAAAATCCAATTGGCTGTAAAGTTGGTCCTACTATGAAAGAAGATGAACTTATCAAACTAATTGATGTATTAAATCCTGAAAATGAAGCAGGAAGATTGAATCTTATTATTCGAATGGGTGCAGATAAAATAGAAGATTATTTTCCGAAATTACTTAAAAAAGTTGAATCAGAAGGCAAAAAAGTAGTTTGGTCAAGCGATCCTATGCATGGAAATATTGAAAAAACTGAT
>CAWVZX010000134.1:0-3459 GCA_963934755.1 uncultured Arcobacteraceae bacterium
TTTAAAAAATGTGTCTATAAAAGGTGAGTCGGTTGATATAAAAATACCTGAAGGTATTCAAAATGGTCAAAAGATTCGTGCTAAAAGTAAAGGCAAACAAGCACAAGGTTATCCAAGAGGTGATTTAATCATTACTTTAAATGTTCAAGATAGTGATGAATATGAAAGAAATGAAGATAATTTAGTTAAATCATTTGATATATCCCTAAAAACTGCTTTATTTGGTGGGAAAGTTACTATACCTACATTAAGTAAAGATATTACTTTAAAAGTTCCCCAAAATACTAAACAAAATCAGAAATTTAGAGTAAAAGAACTAGGTGCCTTAAATAGAAAAACAAAAGTAAAAGGTACATTATATTTAAAAGCAAATATCATTTTACCTAAAGTTGAAGATTTAGATGAAGAGTTTGTAGAAATACTAGAATTAAAACTTCCATCTGAATTATAAAATGTCTTTTGATAAAGCATATAGTGAGCCTCTTTATTTAATAGGTGAAGTTGCAAGTATTTTAGATATACATCCACAGACTTTAAGACAGTATGAAAGAGAGGGGTTCGTTCTTCCTAGTCGTACAGTTGGAAAAATTCGGCAATATTCTCAAAAAAATATTGATGCTATTAAAATCGTCTTACTTCTTACTCGGACAGATGGTATTAATTTAGCTGGAGTGAGTAAAATATTAGAATTAAAAAAGAAAATATCTAATTTAAAAGTAATTATCAGTGAATTTGAATCAAAACTAGAAGGTAATATTATAAATAATAAAGCATTAATTGTAAAAGAATCAATATGATATAACTATTCTCGAATAAGATTTGGTTTTAGTGTATTAAAAGCCAAATCTTATTGAATAACCTCTCATAAGTGGAGGTGTATCGTAATGATCCTCATCATCTTCACTTGTTCTCATATTTAGATGATTAGATGTAGATTTATTAGTTTTAAAAGCATTGCCATCTAAATTTTCTTCTTGGGTATCAAATCCTGTTGCTACAATCGTTATTTTAATTTCATCAACTGCTTGATTTTCATCAGTAGTAGTGCCAAAAATAATATCTGGATTTCCAGTAAGTGTATCATGAATATTTTCCATGACATCACCAATAGCAAACATAGAAACATATGGGTTTACTGTCCAATGTATCATGATTCCTTTTGCATTACTTAGTGAAATTTCATCCAATAGAGGTGACTTTATGGCTAATTCTAAAGCTCTACTAGCCGCATTATCACCAACTGCTTTTCCTATCCCCATCAATGCGATACCTTTATGTTGCATAATAGTTTTAACATCAGCAAAATCGACATTGATATCATCACTTCCAGGTTTTAAAATAACCTCACTCATTCCATTTACAGCTTGATATAATACATCATCTACTACTTTAAATGCATCTTTCATCCCTATGTCTTCTCCGACAATATATCTTAATCTATCATTTGGAATAATAATAATAGAATCGGTAACTTTTTTGATTTCTTCAAGACCTAAATTTGCAAGACCAGTTCTTTTTTTACCTTCCCATTTAAATGGTTTGGTTACAACAGCTACAGTTAGAGCCCCAAGTTCTTTTGCAGCTTTCGCAATAATAGCTGCAGCCCCAGTACCTGTACCCCCTCCTAGTCCAGCAGCAATAAAAACAATATCAGAATCTTCTAAAGAATCCTTTATTTCTTGATAATTTTCTAAGGCAGAATCTCTACCAATATCTGGACGCATTCCCGCACCAAGTCCACGAGTTAGTTCTATACCTAGTTGTATTTTTTTAGGCGCTTTAGAAAGATTTAAAACTTGTAAATCTGTATTTGCAACAATTAAATCAATTTTATGTGTACCTTCACTAATCATATGGTTAATCATATTACAGCCACCACCACCAACTCCAATAACTGCAATCTTTGCAGCATTTTGAGATAAGGTTTTAGAAGGTTTTTGTATTGTTATATGATTTTGATCAAAAAAAGTATTTTCCATTATATCCACCTTGATATTCTATCAAATAAGCCACTTAAGCCTTGTGTGTTTTTTTCTTGTTTTTTAGAAGATTTAATATCTCGAATATCATTTAAATTTGATAGCGTAGAATTACTTTTCATTTGATGATGCATTTTATTATTTTGTGGTTGATTTGTATTATTTTGTCTTAATTCCTTATTACTATCAAGTTCAAAATTATTTTGACTATCTAATTCATAAAGTAATAGACCAACAATTGTAGACATAGAAGGAGTATTGAAGTTTATATAGCCATTTTGTATATTTCTAGGATTTGCAACTTTTACGGGAATATTTTGGAAAATCATAGAAGCTAGTTCTTTTATTCCTGGAATATGAGTCATTCCTCCTGTTAAAACTATACCACCATCGATACTTTCTATTGCCGAACTTTCTGTAAGTTTATCATGAATAATACATAAAGTTTCTTCTATTCTTGCATGTAATATTGGTTGTATTTGATCTAATGAAATTTCTTTAGATTCTGATTCATTTCCAAGTATAGGTAATTTTACTTTTTTTATATTATGTTCATTTTCATTTGTAGGTAATAATGTGGCATACTGTTTCTTTATCATATTTGCTGCACTATATGGTGTATGAAATGTTACTGAGATGTCATTCGTGATATGTTCACTACCTACAGGTAAGAAATAGTTATATAGTATTGCAGAACCTTTTTGGACAACTACCTGTGTTGTTGTCCCGCCAAGGTTTATAACTGCACTTCCTAATTTTCTTTGATCATCTTCAAGTGTAGAAATTGCATTTGCATAACCAGATAAAATAAATTTATCAACTTCTAAATTTGCATATTTCAGTGCATTTCTAACATTTGTCAATGCTGTTTTTTTTGTAGTAATAATATTTACAGATACTTCTATTCTAGAACCATTCATATTTAAAGGATTTAAAATAGTTGCTCCATCATCAACTCGAAAAAATATAGGTAATACATGAATCACTTCATAATCAGCAATTATTTGAGCATTATATAAAGCCATCTTTAAAACTTGTTTGATGTCATTGTGTGTTATTTGCCCACTTGGAATATTTACAACACCATTTCCTCGTAGAGTTTTAGTATTGGCACCTAATAGAGATACTATGGCTTTACTAATAACTGATCCTGAACTGTTTAATGCTATTGATACGGCTTCATGTATAGAATTTCCAGCAAGGTTTATATCGGTAATATTACCTTTTTGTACACCTTCACTTTTACTTTGACCAACACCTAAAATATTTATTTTATTACTAAAATCATTTGATGCAACTATAGCAATAATATTTGTAGTGCCAATATCTATAGCTAAAATTGAATTATTCAAGTTATTTTTTTCCCATAAAACTTTTTACTTCATAGGTAGTCGCTAGTTTTGCCAAAAGTGAAGAAGATAAAGAACTTGATTTCAGATTCCCTATTGAAGTAATTACAATATCATCTTTTGAACTATCA
>CAWVZX010000135.1:0-3451 GCA_963934755.1 uncultured Arcobacteraceae bacterium
TGATTTTATTTTTCATCAAGCTGCTATTTTAGATACAACAGTCCAAGAGCAATCTATTATGATGAAAACAAATGTAAATGCTTACGAGGATTTATTAAAGATTGCCATAAAACATGGTGCAAATATGATATATGCAAGTAGTGCAGCAACTTACGGGGACAGTAATAGATTTGAAGTTGGTTTTGAACAACCAAACAATGCATATGGTTTTTCAAAAGTTATGATGGATAATATCACTGCAAAATATATTAAAAAAAATCTTGATATTTCTATTGTTGGATTAAAATATTTTAATGTATATGGTCCAAGAGAATTTTTTAAAAAGAGTACTTCTTCTATGGTTGTTCAATTTGGACATCAGATTTTAAAAGGACTTACTCCAAAACTTTTTGAAGGAAGTGATAAAATATTACGAGATTTTATTTATATAGAAGATATTATTCAAGCTAATATAAAAGCCTGTTCTCCTAAAAAATCAGGTATTTATAATGTAGGAACAGGAAAAGCTAGAAGTTTTGAAGATATAGTAACTATTTTACAAAAAGGATTAGAAATAGATAATGGCAAAGAATATATTCCCAATCCATTTATCGGTTCTTACCAGTTCTTTACAGAAGCAAATATAGTATCTACACAAAAGAATCTTGGCTATGAAGCAAAATATTCTATGGAAGAGGGTATTAAGGCTTATATCCCAGAGATAAAACGATTATTTAATGAAGAAATTAAATAGTATGGATACTATTAAAAAACCAAAAATTTTAGTAATTGGTGATTTGATGATCGATCATTATTTATGGGGTAGCACAAATCGTATTTCTCCTGAAGCTCCCGTTCAAGTTGTTGATGTAGAAAAAGAGACGAGTGTTTTAGGTGGTGCTGGTAATGTTGTGAATAACCTTGTTTCATTGGGCGTGGATGTGATGGTTATTTCTGTTGTTGGTGAAGATGCAGTTTTAGCAGAACTTACGAAAATGTTAGAAGATATCAATGTAAGACATCATTTAATATCTGATACAAATAGAAAAACAACAAAAAAAAGTAGAATTATAGCTTCTGCTCAACAAATCATAAGATATGATCAAGAGTCAAAAGAAGATATATCAAACGATAGTATTGCACTTATAAGCAAGGCACTTTTAAATACTATCGAACAATTTGATGTTGTATTGGTTTCTGATTACGGAAAGGGTGTCATTACTGATAGCTTAATGAGTAAAATAATTTTTTGTGCATCTGCTACAAGTATAAAAGTTTTAGTCGATCCTAAGGGTAATAATTATAGTAAATATATTGGTTCATATTTATTAACACCCAATAAAAAAGAAGCTGAACATGCTACAAAAATCAATATAACAGATGATGCTAGTTTGAAGGATGCACTTAAAAAGCTGCAGAATACGGCCAGTTTGGTAGTACCCATGATAACTCTTAGTGAAGATGGAATAGCAATCTTGGACGAAAATGATAAAGTACTAAGAAAACCTACCGTTGCTAGAGAAGTGTATGATGTAACTGGTGCTGGTGATACTGTATTAGCAAGTTTAGGATACTGTTTAGCTAAGGGTGAAAATATTGTTGATGCCATGGAGTTTGCCAATTTAGCAGCTGGAGTAGTTGTTGGTAAAATTGGTAGTGCAACGGCAACACTTGAAGAGATAGAAGAGTATAAAAGTTCATTACATAAAAGTAGTATAGAATCTCATATTAAAACATTTGAAGAGATAGAGCAAACTGTAAAAAGATTAAAAAGACAAAATAAAAAGATTGTTTTTACAAATGGTTGTTTTGATATTTTACATAAAGGTCATGTTCAGTATCTTGATAAGGCAAAATCTTTTGGAGATGTATTGATTTTGGGACTTAACAGTGATGTTAGTGTGAGCGCTTTAAAAGGACCAAATAGACCTATAAATAATGAAGATGATAGAGGATATATCTTAGCTGCTTTAGAGAGTGTTGATTATGTAGTTAAATTTACTGATGATACTCCTTTGAGCCTTATAAAAATAGTGCAACCTGATGTGTTAGTAAAAGGTGGAGACTATGAAGGTAAACAGGTAGTTGGTAGCGCAATAGCAAAAGAGTTAAAACTTGTTCAGTTCGTAGATGGTAAAAGTACAACTCAAACAATTGAAAAGATTCAAGCTTGTGAGAAATAATGTTACTATACAATGAATAATAATTTGAAAATACTTATAGAGATACCTACTTGGTTAGGTGATGCTGTTATGGTTACACCTGCTATAGAAAATATCATTCAGGCCTATCCCAGCTCTAAACTTATAATTTTTGGTTCATTTGTATCTACAAAATTATTTGTAAATCATCCAAATTTGGAAAAAATCGTTATCGATGATAGTAAAAAAGAAGGTAATAGATATATAAATTTATATAAATTAGCCAAAAGTGTGCAAACAGTAGATATGGCATTTAGTTTTAGAAAGAATTTTACTACTAAATTTCTTTTGTTTTTTGTAGATTCAAATGAAAAATATAATTATACAAGACTTGATAAGCAGCTCAATACTCATCAAGTCATACGATATAACGATTTTATAAATAAAAGTTTAAATATTAATACTCTCCCAGATAAATTAAAAATATACAAATCTACGCAAAAAGTAAAGAATACTAGACATATATTAGGTTTGAATCCTGGAGCAACTTATGGAAGTGCTAAAAGATGGTATCCTGAAGAGTTTGCAAAAGTCGCAATAAAACTCTCAACTAAATATGATATCAAAATCTTTGGAGGACCTAGTGAAACTGAAATAGCAGCTGATATAGAAAAATCTTTAAAAGAGTCAAGGATAGTAAACTATGAAAATTTAGCTGGTAAAACAAGCGTAGAGGAACTCATAGAAAATATATCTAACTTAAATCTTTTTATCACAAATGACTCTGGACCTATGCATGTGGCAGCAGCTTTTAGCATACCTACCGTAGCTATTTTTGGACCAACTAGACACACAGAGACAAATCAATGGCAAAATGAAAATGAGATGCTTTTACGAAAGGATGTAGAGTGTAGTCCATGTATGCAAAGAGTTTGTCCATTACAAGATGAAAAAGAACATCATAAGTGCATGAAACTTATAACGGCTGATGATGTATTCTTACGCTTAGAAGAGGAATCTATACTCTAATGGAAAATAAATCACCATTTATCTGGGATAAATATTCAGATCAACCACATGTGATAAAAGATAAATCATATAAAAGAAGTATGCGAAAAAGATACAAAAATGACTTCTTGAAAATGCTAGGAACAACTATGGTTATGTTTCCATTATCAATTATTTTGATGAAATTATTTACTAAAAAAGAGGATAAAAAATTTAACAAAGAAGCTTTTTATGGTTTAGGTGTAAATCTTGATAAAGGAGATTTTCAACAAGACTTAATTGAGGAGTTAAAAGTAAAATCGTTAATAATTAGAATTCCTTTA
>CAWVZX010000136.1:0-3395 GCA_963934755.1 uncultured Arcobacteraceae bacterium
TTTATGAAAACTACTTAAACTAGGAGTTGCACTTCCTAAAATCACTTGAATATCGTATCTTTTACTAATATAAATAGATAAATCTTTTACATGTAGTCGTGGTTTTTGTGCTGATTTATAAGAATCATCATGTTCTTCATCAACTATTATTAACCCTAAATTTGTATAGGGTAAAAATAATGCAGATCTTGCACCTGCTATTATTTTAACTTTGCCATTGAGTAAATCTTCTATGACGCTTGATTTTGTTTTCTTTTGTATTTTTGAGTGCCAAATTGCTATTTGTTCACCAAAAACTTTTTTAAGCCTTAGTTCCATCTGTGGACTAAGTGATATTTCTGGTAAAAGTAATAATGCTTGTTTATTTTGCTGTAAAGCATTTGCTAAGGCTTTTATATAAATTTCAGTTTTTCCACTACCAGTATCTGCAAATAATAAGCTCAAATTATTTTCTTGTGTAAATTCATAAGCTTTTTGTTGATTTAGTGATAATTCTATATTACATTCAATCTGTTCATTTGAATGTAATTTTACAGTCTGATAAAAAGGTGTATATACACTTAATGCTTCGCCTAAACTACAAACATAATATTTTGCTATAAATGATGCAGTTTCTAACATTTTAGCATCATAATAGGAGTTCGTAATAGTAGCTATATCAATACACTTAAAAGTAGGTTGTAGAACTATTTGTACAATAACAGCTTTTAGTAACTTGACTCTTCTTTGTAAGCTAACTTCAATTAAAGTTCCTATTGTAAGTTCTTCTTGGCTTTGATAAGTTAAAGTTTCAAGTGGTGAGTTGAGTAAAGTTACATCGTAATAGAACATTATAAATTTAATTCTTTGCACAATTCATTAGATATATCACAATCAAATATATATTTTTCATTATCATAGTTAAATTTTAGGAAAGTTTTGTTCGTTATATATACTTTGTATGTATTAATAGATATCTTACTCCATGCTTTTGCTATTGGCTGAGATGAAGAAATGATTGGATTTTCCAATATCTTATTAAAAAGCATTTCATCACTATCTTCTAATTCATTTAAAATATTAGTTGAATTTTTTAAAATCATTTTGTTTTTTGTGTGCTTTATACCAGCTCGTATTTGAAGTACATCTGATTTTATTTTTGTTAAGCTTGCATTTGTAATAGCAGTAGCATATTTCGAAACTGCTATTGTCGTGATGACAGATATTACAATTAAAATAAAAATAATTTCAAGTAAACTAAAAGCTTTTTTTGTCATTTACTTATAGTTTTCTTTTGTATCACTAGTATCAAGTTCTTGACCTATTTCTTGATATCTTTTAAAATAGTACTGTATAAAGTTATCTATCGTTTCGTTAGTTGACGTAAACTTATTGTCTTTTTTTATTGCATAATTTTCTAAAAACTTTGTAGCATCTATTTTATTTAGATAATGAATTGCTAGTTTAGTATAAATATCAATATACCATTGTTTCAAATTTTTAATACTTTTTTCTGAGGTATTTATCGTAAGTTCTTTATCTTCTGTATTCCATGACAATACTTTCGTTTCAAATAAACCAAAAAGATGAATCATTCCTTCACAATAATAAGGCTGAACTTCATCTACTTCCATCCATCCTATAAGCCCTACAGCTCTTTTAATAGTATCTGATATGACAAATTTCTCAAGCTCTTTTTCGTTTGAATTCTTATCCATAAAAAATGAAACTAATCCCCCTGTTGTAGCTTTAAATTCTTCTATATTTTTAAAGTTTGCTGTTTTGTTCATCACTGTTTCTGTTTCATCATCACACCATAGAATATGTCCAAACTCATGGCCAATAGTAGTTATATCATAGACTTGATGCCATTTCTTATTGTTTTTAGTATTGAATAAAAACTCTCTTTCATTTGTTAAAAACTCTTGCCCAAATACCTCTCTTGTAAGACGTAAAAATGGTTTGGCTCTTTGTGCTTGAAGTATTTCGTCACTAAATGCAAATATCTTTTTACCAAACTCTTTTGAAACCATCTCATCATTTGGCACAACTTGTGCTGAAAATAAGCCATTGAATTGGGCTGCGAAAAATAGAGCAGGGCGACCAAGGAAGAGTTGAACTTTGTCTAAACTTTTGAGTGAAAAATCATAAATACTTATATGCTCTTTTTTATCTATATTTTTAAAAATATCTGAAAACATAGTTTTGATTTTAGACACTCTTTCATTATTATTTTGAATCTTTGGATTTGTAAGTCGAATATCCCATTCTAGGGCAACAGCTTTTCTAAAATGATCTTCATAATACTCAAGCGGATGTCCTATTTGAATAGGAGTTGAAATTTTCATCCAAGCTTTATCTACATCGGCCCATTTTGAAACTAACATATCAGTTCTCTTCTCACTAAAAGCTGTAATGATTGACTGGAGGTATTGTACATATTCCCATTTTTGATTGTATATATCATCCTCTAATTCTATTAGTTTATCTACAAATTCTTCAAGGGCATCAATAACAGCCGTTACTTCTTTTTTAAAGGCAACAATATATGCACTACTTTTGTATTCATCATTTTCTTTGATTAACATAGAATAACTTCTATCTGCTATGAGACCCTCGTGACCTTTATCAAAAAGATGATTTTTTTCTAAATAGTCCATAACTTTTTCATTGTCATTATCAAATTTTTTTAGTAAATCTTTATTGACTCCATTGATGATTAGTTTTGTCCATGATGTTTGCCACTTTGACATCTCTATACCTACGGCATACACTCCGTTAAAAACTTCTTGATAAAATGGAGTCAAAAGATTATTTGAAGAGATATATTCTATTCGTATTCTATGAATATCAATCCAATAATTTTTAGCAAATTGGTATGCTTTCTCTTGCAGTTGTATTATTTGTGTATCAGTAAAATCAAGTTTTTTTAACACTTGAACTAAACTATCATCTCTTAGACCTACAAGTCTATTTATAAGTGCAAGTTTCATATCGTTTGATAAGTTGAGCTCTAAATACTTAGAAAATTCTTCAATAATAATTAGTTTCTCATTTTGATTTTTTTCTAAATATTCATATAGTTTATTTATATCATCTTTTTGTTCACTGATAAAATCATAAATTTTCTGTATATCATTTGTAAAATCTTTTTTAGTCATCTTTGTACCTTGTATTGTTTTCATGACATAGAATAGCAAAATCAACTATTACATTTGCTGAAGATATAGCTAATTAAGCTTTAAGTTATATTTCTCTATAATACTGAACTTTTTAAATGGAGGCATAGCAAAGTGGCTAATGCATTGGATTGCAAATCCTTGACCCTCGGTTCGACTCCGAGTGCCTCCTCCAAATCATCATCTAACACCCATTCACATTTAAAGTGCAACAAAACCATCTAAATTAATCTATTA
>CAWVZX010000137.1:0-3379 GCA_963934755.1 uncultured Arcobacteraceae bacterium
TAAGCCACTATTAGTAGAGATTGTAGTTGAAGAATTACCAGCTATTCCATTTTTAAAAGAGTTAGCAAATATTGAAAAAAAATGGGCTGATATATTAGTAGCAAATGATTTACTTTGTGAGTTTGATTTTTATTATACACCTAGAAGATTTGTTTTTTGGCATAGAGAATTTAAAGTTGTACAAGAGGATAAAGAGCAAGAGTTATGGGGTGCTCCTATTAGTATTGCATATAAAGATGGTGAAGCAACTGGTGCTGTAAATGGTTTCGCTAAAAAATGTGGAGTAGATATTGGCAAGCTTCAAAGAAAGA
This sequence comes from uncultured Arcobacteraceae bacterium, assembly GCA_963934755.1. GTDB lineage: Bacteria > Campylobacterota > Campylobacteria > Campylobacterales > Arcobacteraceae > JAIOSF01. The sequence goes on from CAWVZX010000137.1 coordinate 312, forward strand.
CAAAAGGAACTCAAGAGTTTTTATACTACAAAAGTATAGTGTCAGGTAAAAAATCTAGTGAACTTTTAAGTAGTATGGTAAATGAATTTATCGATAAACTTAACTTCGGTAAATCTATGAGATGGGGAAGCAATACTGAAAGTTTTATCAGACCCATAAGAGGGCTTAGTATCGTTTTAGGCGATGATTTAATTGAGGGTGAACTTTTTAAGGTTCCATCTACAAAATCAAGTTTAGGGCATAGAATGGTTTCTTATGAGCCTTTTACTTTTGATTTTGCTGGTGATTATTTTTGTAAATTGGAAAAAAATGGTGTGCTTTTATATCCAAATGAGAGAAAAAAACTTATCTTAGAACAAATGCAAATAATCCAAAAAGAAAATGATATAAGGATTGAAATAGATGAAGAATTACTTGAAGAAATAGTAGCCATCACAGAATATCCAACAGCATTGTTAGGAAACTTTGATGAAGAATTTTTAGCACTTCCTGCTGAAGTTATCATAGGCTCTATGAAAGAACATCAAAGATATTTTGCAGTATATAAAGATGAAAAAATTACAAATAAATTTATAGTAGTTTCTAACTCATACACAAATGATTTTTCATATATTGTTGCTGGAAATGAAAAAGTACTTCGTCCAAGACTTGCAGATGGAATGTTTTTTTGGAAAAATGACATCAAAAATGGTTTACAAAATGAGGGCTTAAAAAGAGTAAGTTTTGTAGATGGATTGGGTTCTATGTATGACAAATGTGAAAGAGAAGCTAAACTAGCAAATATCATAGCAACTCAATTTGATATGCATGATGACAAAACTCTTTTAAATGAAGCTGCTATGTTGAGTAAAGCTGATTTAATAACAGATATGGTGTGTGAGTTTACTCATCTTCAAGGGGTCATGGGATATTACTACGCTAAAGTAGAGGGTAGAGATGAGCTCGTAGCAACTGCACTAAAAGAACAGTACTTACCAAATGGTGAAGATAGTGAATTACCTTCAAATATATTTTCGTGTGTTGTATCCATTGCTAATAAACTTGATAATCTAATGGGACTATTTAGTGTAGGGATGATTCCAACAGGAAGTCGTGATCCTTTTGCTCTAAGACGAGCAGCTGCTGGAATATATAAAATATGTATTGCACATAAATTAAATTTAGATATAAAAAGTATTATAGATAATTCTTCAGAAAACTATCCAAATTTGAATAAAAATCAATTAACAGAATTTTTAAATGAAAGACTCTATAAACTGTACAATAAAGTAAATCCAAGTGTTATCAAAGCAGTTTTAAACAGCAATTCAAATAGTGATATATATAGCACTAGTTTAAAAATAGAAGCACTTGATCCACTAGTAAATAGTAGCGATTTTAAAAAAGTTTATGATACTTTTAAAAGAGTTGCTAATATTATTAAAGATTTAGATGAAAATAGTGATTTGAAAATTGATAGTAGATTATTCGAAGATGAAGAAGAAAAAGTATTGTTTAAAAGATATAGCGAAATTTCGCAGAAAGTATATACTACATACGATGAACAATTAGATGCTTTGTTCAGTTTGAAACATGAACTTGATATTTTTTTTGATAATGTTTTTGTAAATCATGAAGATGATAAAATCAAAAGAAATAGAAAAAACCTTATCGGCGCTGTATATGAGTCATTTAAAAAGATTGCAGATATTAAAGAGATAACCATATAGTTATCTCTTTAATATACTAACAACTATTTGGAAGTCCTACGATACCTAATCCTATTATTAATAATTTAATAAAGATTAAAGTATATTTTAAATAGAATTATTAGTAAATTAACTATATAGGAGAATATTGTGAAAGAAATGAAGAAATTAAAATCGTTAATTTTGTTATTAACTACCCTGTTTATATTACAAGGTTGTTATAATAAAGGTCAAGATAGTATCAGTACTGATGATATAACAGGTACTTTAGCAAAAGGTACTGTTCTCGAAGCCATAGTAACAGCTTATGAAGAAGATGGTACAGTAATAGGAATAGATAGCACAATAGAAGATAGTACCTACTCGATTCCTAGCAATGGCTATACAGGAAAAGTAAAAGTTGTAAGCTATATCAGTAAGTATAAAGATGAAAAATCAGGTCTAGAAACAACTGTTGCGAAGCTTCAATTAAATGCAATTTCAACGATAACAAGTACTGATGCGATTGTAAATGTTACAGCAGTAACACAAGTAGCAGCAGAGCTTTTAGGTATAGATGAGGATATATCACTTTTAGACTTATCAGAAGATACTATTGTAAATATGAATAAAGGAGTAGCTCTTGCACTTACTTCTGGTGAGTATGATCCTACTAAAGAGAGTATAACTATATTATCAAATGGAGATAATAACCTAACAGATACTAGTGCGAATCGTTATGGACTTGCTTTGAGTGCTATATCTGCTGATTCAAATATAACAAGCGCAAGTGATGATATGGCAAATAGAGACAAAGTAAATGCTGCATTAGATAAAATTGTAGCTTTATTTAGAGAAGATAATATCACAGAGTTAAGTAGTGTTATGACTATTGGTCTTACTGAGTCAAATACTTCACTTACAGATACTAATCGTAGTATAGTACCTCTTTCAGCAAGTACAATTACTGATCTTAATCATACTGGCTCACTAGATGATATTACAGGTGCTACAGCATCTTTAGCACTTCCTATAGATGAAAAGATAACAGCTACCGGAATATCTGGAAGCCCTTATGCCTATATAGAAAATGGACTCATTAGTATCGATGGTGGTACAAACTATAGTGCTGGTTCTATAAAACTACCAGATGGTAATGTTACTATAAAACTCAAGTATACTCCCTCTGATCAACCAGGTACGACAACACTCACAAAACTTAGTATAAAAGATAAGTTCCTTGACTTTAATGTAACTACAGCTGATAGTAACAAAAGTACTATCATGTCATATGCAGATACAAATGGTACTAACCCAAGTATACTAATAGCTACAGATTATACATCTGCAGGTATCATTTTACCAGCAGATGTAGATATCTTGACTGATTTAAATAATTTT